>NZ_JCANUC010000007.1:0-143900 GCF_059568765.1 Lacicoccus kunmingensis DSM 17847
CGTCTGTTTTCGACCGCAACGCTGCTTGTTTGCCTTGTAGCGCTTATAGAAATCCAATGCGGTGTGACCGTCTTTCAGGAAAGTGACCACATTGTGGACGGTCTGACGTGCTCGGCCAATCTGTTCTGAAATCTTTGATACAGAGGCATTCTGATGGAAATAAGATTCTATAATTACAAGTTCATCCGTGCTAAGATGGGTGTAGGTCATTCGTGATCACTCCTATGATTTCTTTGGTCGGAAATACATTTTGAGTGTATCACGAGTGGCTTTCTTTATGTGTCTAGCTTAATTTTACAATCGGCGCTTTAAAACTATAATGATACAAATGAATATATAGTTTAGAACAGTTAATAGTAATACATATCACTTCCATTTACAAAAACCAGAATAAAGAATGATATTAAAGAAATTAGATGAGCCTGATAAAAATATGGAATATAATAATGATCTGAAAGTTGAGATATAAAGAAAAGTGTACTACAGCTTTAGCTCCAGTACACTATTTATGAGAACAGAAAATATTTATAGACTATTTGCCATAAGCTCTGCTTGATCAACGATATTATCAACTGCTATCTTCTGAAGATCCGGTGAATAGCCATACTTCTTGATTAATCTTCTCACCTTCACCCTCATTTTAGCTTGAGTACTTTCTCGCTTATGCTAATCAACACTTATTTGTTTAATTGAATAAGAAGTTATCGTATATAAATTAAACATATGATTCTGTTAGTTCTAAAAATTCTTCAATATCTTTATGCACTGAATCCAGCGCTTCCTGCCAGAAGTCTGGTTTTCTTAGGTCAACATTTAAGTGCTTTTCAGCAAGGTCTTCTGTAGTCATGCTTGCAGTATCACGAAGAAGTGCAATATAGTCATCTTCAAGTAACGTTTCGTCTTCTAAGAAACGATTGTATATACCTAAGCTGAAAAAGTATCCAAATGTGTATGGGAAATTATAGAAAGGTACACCTGTAATATGGAAATGTAGCTTTGTTGCCCAGAACATTGGATGGTATGAACGTAGTTCATCTTGATAGGCTTCTTTTTGTGCGTCTTCCATCAGTTCTTGCAGTCTGTTGCTGTCTACAGTTCCTTGTTGACGTTCATCATATAAATTGCGTCCAAAGATATAACGTGCATGGATATTCATCATAAAAGTCGCACTTCTAGCAATTTTTTCATCTAGTAAGTTGATTTTTTCTGCATCTGACGTTGCATTTTCAATTGTTGCATTTGACACAACAAGTTCTGCAAATGTAGAAGCTGTCTCTGCAACGTTCATTGCGTAACGTTGGTTGAATAGTGGTAAATCACGTAAGACATAACTATGGAATGCGTGTCCGAGTTCATGTGCGAGTGTTGACACGTTGCTTGTGCTACCGGCAAAAGTCATAAAAATACGTGACTGTTTAGATTCAGGAAGATTTGAACAGTATCCACCTGGGCGTTTTCCTGGGCGATCTTCCGCTTCAATCCACTGCTCTTCAAAAGCTCGACGTGCCATCTCTGCCATTTTTGGACTGAATGATTTAAAGTTATCGATAATAAATCTTGCTGCTTCATTATACGTATATCGCTTGCTCGTATAATCTCCCACATCAACACTTGCTGAAACATCGAGCCATCCTAATCGATGAACACCAATGAGTTGTGCCTTTCGTTCAAAGTATTTTTTGAAAGGTGTTTTATTTTTTGTAATAGTATCCCACATCGTATCGAGAGTTTCTTCCTCCATACGGTTGTAGTCTAGTGGTACTTTCATATAATCTTTATAGTCGTGAAGTTCATAGTCGTTTAAGCGGAATCCTGATAAATGATTTAGCGTTGTAGAGAATAAATCAGCTTTTTCCTTCCATGTTTCTTCCCAAGTTTTTAAAAGTTTTTCACGATGTTTTGGATTTTGTTCTGACTTCATCTTGTTTTCAAATTGACCCGCTGAATAATAAACGGTTTCATCATCTTCAGTTACTGGAATTTGAATAGAAGCGACGAGTTGATTGTACATATTATTCCAGCCCTGTAAGCCATCTAGTGATAAATGATTGATGATTGTTTCTTCTTGAGTTGACAGTAAATCTTTTTCTTTTTGTCGTATTTCTTCTAACGGGAAACGCATTGGTTTAAAGAAATCTTCCTCTAACAGCTTGCTAAATTGATCTTCAGTCAGTGCACTGATCTTTTTATTTAAAATAATATTCTGTGACAAGAGATCTTTACGTAAGTTCGCAACCGCATTTAAATTCTGCATTGCTTTTTGATCGGTAACATCTGCAGATACTAAACCATTCGCAAAACTCCCCATCTCACTAAGCGCGTTTGAAATTTTTTCATAGTTTTGTAAGATTCTTTTCAGTGACGTAAAATCATTTGAATGTTCGTCCAGCTCCCAATTATCGAGTTCGTGTGAAAAAGCTGTAATACTATCTCTTACTTCTGATAATCGTTTTTGGAAAGCTTCAGATCCACTTCCACCAGGAAATATACTCTCCATATCCCATTTTTCTTTGTAGTTCATCAATTACCTTCCTCTCTATATTAAAACTGTATTTAATTTTTATCATACAGGAAATGAATGCAGAGAAACATTAATCACGTTGATATACATTAATAGTCCGAGCATGTACTATGCTAAACGATAAAAATAAGAGCAATATTTGTAGAATTTTAACTAATAAGAAAATGCGATTTTAATTAACACAACAAGAGTTAGGATTGCAGATGAGATGACCCTTGTCGAAGTGCTTAAAAAGAAGAAAATTAAAGGTTCTGAGATTGATGTCTATGAAGAGTCAAAGATGAATAGTAATTTAATTGGCATGAAGAAAGTTGTCTTAACGCTGTATATGGGAAAATGTTTTAAATTTCTAGTCAAATATAATCTAGACAAATTAATTTATATAAGCGAAAACCTGAGTCTCAGCTGTTAATGTTTTTTTGTGAGTTTTGACTTCATCCTCGCTTACCGGGATATTAATAAGCAATTCAGCCCTTATAACCTTCGCACTTGGGGCTCGGGGACATAAGTTCTCAAAAGTTATTATTTTTTCTGGAGATATTTATGTTCCAACCTCAATATAAAAACACAACGTAAAATTGAGGTGTACCTATGAATCATTCAGCTTAATACTTATCGAGTTCCAGCATTTCTCTAAACGTTTCACCGTTATAATCTCTTCTAAAAATACCGCGTTTTTGCATTTCCGGGATGACTAAGTCGACAAAGTCTTCAAGACTTCCTGGGAGTGTTGGAGGCATCAAGTTAAATCCATCTGCGGCACCTTCATTCATCCATCTTTCTAATTCATCGACAATGTCTTCAGGTGTGCCAATGAGTGTTAAATGTCCACCTCCAGCGTTGAGATAACCAAGTAGTTCTCTGACTGTGGGATTTCTGTCTTCTATAATTTCTAAAATAGTTTGATAACGTCCAACAGGTCCTTTGAATTCTTCGACTGTCGGCAATTTTGGTACTTTTTCGTCGAGTTTCCATGATTTTGTATCTTGCTGAATAAAGAATTCGAGCTGATTAAGTGCAGTATCAATTGGAAGTAGGTTGTCTAATTTTGCTTTCTTTTCTTGCGCTTCTTCTTTCGTTTTACCCACGTAAGTCACTAGTCCGGGAAATACTTTGATATAGTTGTGTGGACGACGGCTTTCTTTTATGGCTTGATTTAATTTTTCACGATAAATATTTGCTTGTCTTAAGTTCCAAGAAACTGAATAGACAGCATCAGCATATTTCGCAGCAAGTGCAACACCTTCTTTTGAAGCCCCGGCTTGCATAGCCACTGGCTTACCCTCTTTTCTTAAAGGTAAAGTTAGCGGACCTTTAACTTGGAAGTTCTCACCATTGTGATTGAATGGCTGAATATTTTTATTTTTAGTAATTGTGTTATTTTCTTTATCTGGCTTGTAGCTTTCAATTGACCACGATTCAAATAATTTATTCATGACTTCAGCAAATTCATCCGCTTTCTTATAACGAACGGCTCTCTCAGGCAATTCAGGTATACTGTGGTTTTGTGCTTCGCGGTCGGTCATTGATGTCACTAGATTCCATCCCATGCGTCCTTTTGTTATGTGTTGCAGTGTGAGTAACTGTCTTGCTGTGGTAAATGGGTTATTAAATGTACCTGAAATAGTTGAAACTAGTCCAACGTTATCTGTGACTTTACTCATAGCAGTTAATGCAACAACTGGGTCAAAATAACTCGCTGGTAATTCTGTTGGACTATCTGCGGGGAAGGCTTGTGAATCTGCAAAAAATACGGCATCAAATTTTCCGCGTTCTGCAATTTTTGCCAGATTTTCATAATAATCAATTGTCGTGAATTCATTGACACTCGAATCATCTTCTAACCATGCTGCCTGATGATGACCCACACCATACATTAAAATTCCTATATTTAACTGTTTAGAATTATTCATAATATATACCGCCTAGTTCATAGTAAGTCCGCCGTCTACCGTGATGTTTTGTCCTGTAACCCCATCTGCTGCCTCAGAACAAAGATAAACAACCATATTAGCAACGTCTTGTGGTGTTGTTACTTTTCTCAATGGTGTGGACTGTGCGATTAAATCAAATACTTCTGGTGTTGTGACTGCACTTGCGTCTGTTGTTTTCAGTAAACCGCCAGAAACAACATTTGCTCGGATACCATACTGTCCAAGTTCTGCTGCAACGTTTCTGGTGAATCCAATTAAAGCAGCTTTTGCAGTAGTGTACTCGTGATATGGTACTACAGGATTTTGATATAGATTCGTTCCAATACTGATAATTGCACCGTCTTTACGTTCTAAAAACTGTGGTATTACACTTTGTGATACGTTGAATGCAGCTTTTAGTGTCCCGTCTAACTGTTGCTCGTAATCTTTATAAGTTAAATCTTTAAATGCTTTTTGAGTGGTTGGATCAAATTTAAAATTAACGAGTGCATTGTTTACAACAACATCAATCTGGCCAAAATGTTCAGTTCCTTTTTTAACTAACTGTTCAACTGCTTCACGGTCTGTAATGTCCGCTTGAATCGCAATGGCTTGTGCTCCAATTTCTTTTTTTAACTTCTCCGACTCTTCTTTACTGTTGTTGTAGTTAATTATGACATTAAAGCCTTTTTCACTTAGCGCTTTTACGATATAGCTGCCAAGTCCTCTTCCGCTTCCTGTTACTAAAACTGTCCTTGTCAAATAAATCACTCCTATAATTTTTTAGAATAAAAAAATACGCAGCCTTCATAGGAAAGTTACGTATCGAGAGTAATTTATATGCCCACAAGGACATAGATATACAACTGTATCGATGTAACACTTTCCTACGCCAGTTTTAACTAGATCAGGTTCAAAGGGTCTGAGGTTACCCTCATCTCAGTTTATAAAAACGCCCCTAGTGCGAATCTATTCTATTTAACATCATTGTAGTACTTTACAAAGATACGTCAAGTAAATCACAAATTATGTGAATTGAAACAAACACAATTCAAATTCAAATCTGTAACTGTACTGCTATCTAGTTTTTATATGATTGATAGAATGTTAAAAGATGGTTATCAGCATAATTAAAATCTAATTTTATTTGCTATATTTAACTTTTTAGAGTAACTTGAGCTTATTGATTGAATAATTAAATAGTTAAGACCACTGGAAGTGTCTTTGAAAAAGGCTGAGATTAAAGTGTAGACTTTGGGATTCCGGGAACCTGATACAGTTCATACTGACGTAGGAAAGTGGCGAAAGTAATAGTTGTCCCTGCGCCGCACACCTAAATTCCTACTGTCAGCACAATCATGGAAATCATCAGTGTAAATCCCATACCGTATTTTTTGGAGATTTTCGGAATGAACGGTGAGAACAAACCAAAAACGACGAGCAGCAGAATATTCATAAAACCAACCATAGTAGTGCTTCTATTCAGTTCTTCGGTAAAGAATGGTACAAGCGGCCTGACAGGAGAGATTGGCGATCTTAAAGTCGCACCAATCAGTACAATTGCAATAAACAATAAAATAGAATAAATAAAATGCTTATCTATTTTATTTGAAGAACCCCTCCATACAATAACTCCGGAATCTTGAGTTTCATCAATTTGTTTCCGTCTCATATCATACAATCCTCAGTAGGTGTACATTACTGGAGAATTTTTGCAGAAAAAAAGCCCGCTCGGTCAGCGGGCTGAACTTTTAGTTTTCAAATTTGGCCATTTTATTCGCTTTTTCTTCATACTTAGGGAATTTATCTTTCAGCCATAATACTAACAATACGAGCAGGTAAGCACCAGCAGCTGTTGCTATTAGGGTATACATTATTGTGCTGAATTCCATGTTAAATGCCTGGCCGAAAATCGCATCTTTAAAGCCAGACACGACGAATGCCATCGGCAGGAATTCATAAAGCGTTTGATAGAAATTGTTTGCAGTTTCTATCGGGAAAGTTCCGCCGCTTGATGATAACTGTACAATCAGCAGTACGATTCCGAGGAATTTGCCGAAGTTGCCGAATATCATTACCAGCAATCCTATAATGGAAATGGAAACGAGTGACCATACAAGCATCGCAAAGTAAAATCTCCAGTGGCTGGCAATCTCAATCTGCATTATCCAGACAATTGTAGCATACAGCAGAGTTGTAATGATTACCGAGTGAGATAAAAACAGCAGACCGCGGCTGAGCCACTGGCTGAATACATTTTTCTTATTTTCGAATATTTTATTCATCGGGTATACAACATTAAATGTAATAGCTCCGATATACAGGCTGACTGCAATAACTA
This sequence comes from Lacicoccus kunmingensis DSM 17847, assembly GCF_059568765.1. Classification (NCBI taxonomy): domain Bacteria; kingdom Bacillati; phylum Bacillota; class Bacilli; order Caryophanales; family Salinicoccaceae; genus Lacicoccus; species Lacicoccus kunmingensis. The sequence continues at coordinate 6,776 of NZ_JCANUC010000007.1, forward strand.
ACGGTGCAAAACTCTGCGCATAGTTTTGTGTATCCACCATGGATTCAATATCCAGGTTAACAGGACTTGCAATCGCTTCTGCTCCCTCATCACTGAAAACAATATTCTGTTCTTCTATGTCCGCAAGCAGCTCGTTAAATCTGGTATCAACCTCTGTAAGTGCTTCTGCCATTTCGCTGGAGCCTGCTTTCAACTCGCTGATACCGCCGTTCATTTGCACAATACCTGAATTCAATTCAGAAGCGCCGCCAGCAAGCTGTGTGCTGGATTCATTTAACTGGCCTGCTCCATTTTCAAGTTCTGACTGTGCACCTTGAACCGACTGTGCGTAATTTCCAAGCATTGGTGCCAGCTGAGTGATCTGTTCTGTAAATTGCTGTTCACCATTATACAGTGTTGCTGCTCCCTCGCTGACTTGCGAAGCGCCGCTTTCAAGGTTGTTTGCGCCTTCTGTTAACTGCGCTGAGCTGTCTTCGAGCTGGCCAAGTCCATCGTCAAGCTCGACTGCACCGTTCTTCAGCTCAGCAATGGCATCTTGTGCCTCATCACTCTGGTCGGACAAACTGCCGAGTTCGCTAATCAATGTTTTGGTATATGTTTCTGTAATTTCTTTTTGAACTGTCTCGACCAAGACTGAACCGACTTGTTCAGACATAATTGAACCGATGAAATTGAATCCCGGATTTGTCTTTAGTTTAAGGTTTACATTTTCCGGCGATTCGCTTAAGAAGGTCATGGCATTATCAGAAGCATCTGCGGGGATTTCCAGATATCCGTATGATTCTCCGCTTTTAATTGCTTCTTCTGCTTTTTCCAGAGTAGAAAATTGCCAGTCCAGCTGGTCGTTATCTTTCAGCTCAGCTTCGATTTCTTTTCCGAGCTCTATATCTTCGTTGCCTGCATCTTCATTTACTATATGGAACTGCATATCTCCTGTGTGGTCATATGGGTCCCACATTGCACCGAGAAATGTCAATGAATATATAACCGGAAACAGTGAGATGAATGCAAGAGATATTAATAACAACGGTTTTTTAAATACAAATTTAAAATCCTGTAACATTTAATCATCCTTCATTTTTTGTGTTAAAGTTATCGTACACGTTGTACAATAACCCATTATAAGGCGATTAAATTATTCTTCAATGGTTGATACGTCTTTTTTTGTGGGATAACCAACACATTGTATAGAAAGGTTGTTTATTTTTGAAAAAAGATTTAAGAGTGCAGAAAACACTAAATGCAATTGATAATGCTATCATTACCCTTCTTGAGAAAAAGTCGTTTGAAAGCATAACCATCCAGGATATAAGTTCAGAAGCCATGATTAACCGGGGCACATTTTATACTTATTATAAAGATAAATACGAACTGATAGAAAGTTATCAAAATTCGATGATGACGGATATTGAACAGCTGCTTTACAAAAATATTACAGGTAGCAGTTTTAAAGATGTGGATGAGAACGATCTTAACAATACTATTCTGAAAGTGTTCCAGTATCTTAAAGATAACCGCAAACGCGTACTCGTTATTGCAAATAGTCTCGGCAGCGCTGAACTTGCAAAATATTTTTCACAGCATATGTTTGATTTTTATAAAGTGAAAAGCAGAGAATTCGGTGTTGAACTGGATTCTGAAATATTTACTGATTATTTGATTACTTACATCACAAACGCCCATATTGGTATACTTTTAAAATGGCTCAAAGGCGGCTGTGAAGAGTCAATTGAAGTGATGGCAATGTTTATTGAAACATTTACGATAAATGGTGTATTGAAAACCGTGGGAATCTGATGCGCTGGGTAGTAATGGGCAACAAACGTTTTAAAATGGATATTAAACATGTCCTTGGTCATGTAACTCATAAGGCTGCAAAACGCATCAATACACCTGTGATGATTATCAAATAGCATAAAATGCCTGCTTACTCGACTGGTAAGCAGGCATTCTTTAATTATTATCGTTTGTCAAAATAAGCTAGACAGTTCTCTATCCCCCATGTAACTCAAAAAGACTTCCAGTGGCGTGCAGTAGTTTAGTGATTTTCTCGGGATGTGGTTTCTTCTTGCAGCGACGTATGAGACAAAAGCCTGATCGACCGTGTTGAAGTCCATGTCTTTAGGCACGTCCAATCCGTTTCGCAATCTGTGAAATCGGTGTCTCTTGATGGAAGTAGGCTTCTATGATTACCAGTTCATCCGTAGTATTATGGATGTAGGTGATGCGTGATCACTTCTATGATTTCTTTAGTCGGAAAACTATTTTGAGTGTATCATGCGTGACCTTTTTATGTGTCTAGCTTAATTTTACAATCGGCGATATCAAAGAAAACTACATGTCAACTCAATCTCTAGTTTTTTAATAGGGATAAAACCACATTAGTTAAAACTATGTCATTAAACGATACGCTGAAGCTTATCACAAGTAGGGCGTGAGCGTCATTGTGCTCATTGGTCGTACGCATAACTGTATCATTGTTGATACAGTTATTCCAAGGTTCATTTGTTGAATAAGTATAAACCGGAGTAAATGATTAAAACAATACCAGCGCCCATATTTAGATTCACTATCTCAGTTCCAAACTTTAGGGAATAAAAAATGTTTAAACAAATTATTCCTGCACTAAAAATAAAGAGAGTACAGAATATTAAAGTGTCTAACCGGTATTGTTTCCCAAATACTTCAATCATTTAAACCCCTCCCTAAGTTTTATCTATTCGATGTTCAGACACGAGCTTACCATAAATAATTACTGATTCCCTTTCCGTGTGCTTCGCCAGTAACGGTAAGAAACGAAGGTGGATACGAGTACCGTAATCCAAGCAGCGATAGTGATGATACCGTTAAAGAAAGACTGATTGACTGCAAAAGCACCAAGGGCAACGAGCGACACCTGTCCCGGGATGGATGCGACAAAAGTTGCTGATAAAAAGGTATGCTGGCTGACACCGAGAGCGCCTGCACCGTAATTGACCGGCCAGTATGGCAGACCCGGCATCAGTCTGGCTGTGCACATGGCTAAGAAACCGGCGTTACCCAAATACTTTTTAACCGTATCTCCATGACGGCCGAGAAGTTTGAATGTCAGGTTCTGACCGGTAAACCGTGCTAACCAGTATCCAAGCCAGGAGCCAATTAATATGCCTGTAAAGGAAAACAGACTGCCGGCTATGACACCGTACAGAGAACCTGCGACTAAAGCCGGGATTGTGACAGGAATCGGCGTAATGGCAATCAGGGCTGTAATGCCGATAAAAACCAGCCACCCTGCCCAGCCGTAGCTTTGAATCGTCTCTTGGAGAACTTCAGGCTCCGGAATATTTACATTAAAACTTACCCAGATCAATAGACCTATAAATATCACTAAAGAGAATAATGAAATTATTGAACGCAGAGAAAAAGCATCTGTAGAATCTTTTGAACTCATTATGTTTCCTCTTTTCTGAATGCTTTATTAAAATTTTAATTTTATCGGACTGTCTCCTCCATTTAACTTTAACCGGATTATTAATAAAAGGAAATAGATTCAATTTCTTGAATTTGGCAATGTAAGACTTCAAAAAAATCTTATAGACTCCAGTGGATATGAAATTACAAAATTTATGGTTCAGAATCTTTCAATAGGAGCAGATTTTGTACGTGTAGATATCATAATCAAGCAGTAAATAAAGTGAGTGAGCAGAGTGTGCTCTGGATAAAGTATCGGGACGATTAACTCCAATAAAAAATTACTAATGAATTAATTCGCAAAATCGCGTTAAGACCAAGATGAGATGAGCGGGATAGTAAGAAAAAGACTGGAATATTAATTCCAGTCTCTTTTAGTTTATCAATCCAATTAAAAGATAAAGGGCAGTACCCCAAATAAAGAGTGCGGAGCCTTTATTGAAAACATTCATTAAAATCTTCTGATTATCCAGTCTTTTCATCGTCGTACCTGCAACAGTCAATCCTATAAACCAGAGCCAGGATACGGTCACACAGGAAACAGTGAAAAGTATAAGATCCAGCCCGATATAATTCAATGCACTGGTCCCTATCACGCCGACTATATCTAATATTGCATGAGGATTAAGTAAAGAAACTGACATTGCAAATATAATTTGTTTTTTAACCGGCAGTGCTTTTCCTTTAACAGAAGTGGCAGGTACAGATTTCCAAATAGAATATCCCATATAGATCAGGAACAATATACCTATTGTCATTAAACCGATTCTCATCCATTCAAATTGAAGAACAATGACTGACAATCCAAATATCGCTAAAAGTATAAGTAAAGTATCACATAAAGCTGCAGTAATGGTTGCCGGCAGGGCATTTCTCAGTTTTGGCTGTGTTGCACCCTGGGTAAATAAAAAAACATTCTGCACGCCTAATGGCAGGATCAGCCCCAGGGCAAGTATGATTCCGTGTATAATGGCTTCCATTTCTTAAGTTCCTTTCATTATTATTTTAACTATGATAAAGATAAAAGGGAATAGTTAGTCGGGTGAATGTTTATCCATCCCATTTTTAAAGGAAGTCATTTTATACATTGGAAATCCAAAAAAAGCTCGACTCGCCTATCTTATTCTTATTTATCATTTCAAATAAACCGTATTGTAATCCACTACGGAGCTGATATCATACGTGATCTGTGGGGCTTCATAAGACAATTTTCATGTTATTCTATTCAGAATATCGTTTGCTGCATTTAATGCCCCTTCTACATGTCCTCCTGAAATTGCACTCGTTTCTGTGCTTGCAAATAATAAATGGTTGCCCCATATTTCATCATTATCAATTGGTTGATATGGCGGAAGTTGTGTCATCGGAACAGAATCTTTTTCTATTGCCGTAAAAGCATCTTGTGACCAGTCTTTATATAGAATATCTTTATAATCCGCAGCTTTCTTTCCAAACAGGCGGGTCAGCTGTTCAATGACCAGTTCGTAGATTTTTTATTCTCCGAGTCCTCTTCTTTCTTCAGGTGACAGACCGAAGAACCCGAACAAAGCCCCCGTGTGATTATTTTCTGGTGAAGCATCGTGTATTTCCTGTAACGGCCCCCGGTGACTATTTGCTGTGCCGCTTAAATTATTATCTCTCCAAAAGGGACGGTCATAAATAACGACTATCTTGGCCTGTGATGCCATCCATGTTCTTTGAATGGAAAGGTTTTTCTGTGTAATTGGTGTGAGTTCAGGTACAAAAGAAATGTTTTTCTGGATGATATTAGGCGGCATGGCAAGTACCACAGATTTAGTGACGAATGAAACGTCTTTATTTTCTTTATTCACGGCTGTCATTTCAATTTCATCATTGTCCAACAGGTTAAGTTGTTTTAACTCGATATTCAGCATAAAATTTTCAGAAGGTATTTGCTTCTGCATTGCTTCAACCAACGACTTCATACCACCTGTTATCCTGCTTGATGCGGTCATATCCGTCTTAAAATGGCGGATCATACCGTGAGGATTTTCAAAGGTGTGGTCACCACTTGAAAATTGTTCAAAATTTTTCAAGTTGAGTTCATTCAGCAGTTGGCTCATATTGGGTTGGATAGAGAAAAACAATTTTGAATATATCATGGTCCATTTCGATCTGGATGTGCTTTCACCAACAGATTTCCGTTCCGATCTGCCTGCAAAGCCCTATCTTGATTCATCGATTTCCCGGCAGCCGTCGGGCGCATGACCCTGGCGCAGGTGGTTCGCTTGTTTAAAGATATAAGCAGCCGGTCAGAGCTGGTCGGACTTGGAATCGCAGAACATATGCCGTGGGACGCCATCAATCTCAGAAAGTCCCTGTCTGAAATGGATATTTTTCAGGATTGATGTCTTTATAATTTGGGCTCCATGTCATGGGATTACGGGCATTGGTACAGAATGCCCGTTACATTAAGGGACGGATTACGTCAGATAAAAGTGGCTGGGAAATTTACCAGCCACTAAAAATTTCCGCTGAGGCGTTGTTAATCAGGCTTTGGTCCTATAGCTTGTGTTATGGTCTTTCAATGTTTCATCCTTGCCGAACAAAAAATGTTTTTCCATATCAGGCGAATATTTTGAATTGGGCGTTTCCTGGCCCACAGCTTCGGCAACAGCCCTTATCATTGCGGGTGATGCACCGCAGCACAACCCTATATAGTTGATGCCGATATCATGGGCCCCCTTAGCCCATTCCGCAAGCTCATAACGATTATGGTAAAGTGGATCCAAAGCGGTCGGGAAAGTCGTTTCCATAGGAAGGTGGCAACTGCATCCGCTATCCGGCAGATTGAAGAAAGTCGGATGCTCTTTTGTCGTGCGATACGGGAGTGGTACACCTCCGACATGGCCTTCAACTTCCTTACGTATCTTTTCAAGATATGGCTGCATGCTGTCCGGCCCACGGAAACAATTCATTCCTGTGACCAGTGCACCTTTTTCCGATAGTATTTTGCAGGACTCTTCTACCGTATAACCATCCCTTAAAATGTTTTCACCCATCAGTCCAAGTGTGATTACGGCTGGCAAGCCTTGTTTTCGTATTTCTTCCAAGGCAATCAGTGCTTCCTCGTGATAATAGAACGTTTCGCCCTGAATATAGTCCACGCCTTCTTCTTTACACCAGCCGACCATCTCTCTGAATATTTTTCTGACTTGTTCTTTTGACTGAGTATCTTCATGATCAAAAATATTCGTATTTGAAATATTGCCAGCGACCAATGGTTCTTCGTCTGGATGGTCCTTTGCAACTTCTTTGGCCAACTGGATTGCACGCCTGTTCAGTGGTTCGAGTAAATCTTCTTTGCCGATGATCCTCATTTTTTCTCTGTGGGCATTATAAGTGAAGGCTAGAATCACATCGGAACCTGCATTCATGTAGTCACGATAAGTCTGTTTCAGTGCTTCCGGATTTTCCAATGCGACTTCCGGGACAAAAGATCCCGCCTGCAGATAGCCTCTGCGCTCGAGTTCGAACAAATAGCCTTCCCCTATGATCACTGTACCGTCTTTCAGTCTTTCTTCCAAACTGCGTTTCATATGAATCCCTCCTTTATAAATTAAAATAAGCCTATCATAATGAAAACCATATAGGGTAATACTGGAAATTCATAAGTTGTTATGAACTTTGGCTATAGCCATAAACAACCTTCTGGTAAATAAGTCTGCGAATTTGACTGATGAAAGAAGTAGCAATAAAAAAAGTGCCGGGGTATAATGCTCCGGCACCTTAAAATTACAATTTAATTCACTTCAAAAACTTCTTCGGTATGCTCATGTAGATCATCCGGCCCATTGACATGCAATATCACGTTATATGTACCTTCTTTAATGTCATCGAGTTCAGCGGTATAAACGCCGGTTTCCTGAACTTCAGCATCGACCCACTGGATATCTTCTTCATCAGATTCATCTACAACTTCCAGTCTGACTCTATCTGCTTCATATGCTTCCTCATCCATGTTCAATTCAACGGTAATTACAGATGGATCGGCGTCGTTGTCCAGTGTCATGGACATGTCCAGATCAGAACTGTGACCATGTTGGTGATCATCATTGTGTTCCTCATCGTGATCACCATCATGTTCATGATTGTGGTCATTTTCATCCATGAAACTACTGCCTTCCTCAATATCAGATTCATCAAAAGCATCTATCTCATCCTGATCTACGTCACCGACAATGACAGTGTGAACAGGCATCGTATGCATTTCACGGGCTGTAACATGAGGCTGCACCAGATAGATACCATCTTCTTCAAATGAATGCTCTGCGCTGTATACGCCGTTTTCTTCTGATTCTTGTTCAATCATCTCACTGTTTTCTTTATCACCATGTTGCCATACTTCAAAGACGACTTCGTCTGCATCTGAGACTGCTTCGCCTGCCTGGGTCACTTCTGTTTCTAATACCTGATCTCCGGTATCCATTTCTTCAGGCATTGTGACTACAGCTTCAATCGGTTGTACAGCTTCTTGATTTTCTTCACTTTCTGCCTCTTCAGCATTTCCGCAAGCTGTTAAGACCAACATCAATATTGATAAAATCATAAAGTTTTTCATCTTTTCCTCCAAGTAGAATAAATTTTCGTGGTCTTATTCCACCTTATCACGGTTAATCTTCATCACTTATTTTCATTTATTAAGATTCTGTTGTGATTTCCAGGTTCCTTTTTCTCAGCTTTTTAACGAGACTTCTGATATTTTTGACCCTGTGTTCAATGTGGGGCAGAGTTTTCTGCCTTACCTCGTTAAGCTCCAGATTGTAATACTCCTCCAGTCAAATGATTATGGCAATATGAATGATTAGTTTTTATGATGAACCAACTATTGATTTTGAGGTTTTTACAGATTAATTATGGAAGGTTTTGAAACACTTTCATTTCCTTTGATATAATTCAAGTTGAGAACTTTTTATATGAGTTGATGCAAATATGATTTCAAGACAATTTCTGCTTGGAGGAATCTTGTCAGCAATACTTTCCCTCATATTTTTAAGCATAGGTGTTTTTATGTGGGTGCAGGGAGAAGCTGTACGGGAAATCATTTTACAGATTATTGTAACTGTCGCTCTGCTGGCAGTATCAGTCCTTCTATTTTATAAAGCTTACGGAACGAAAGATTCCGATGATTCTGAAGTCATGACAGAGTATACAGATATTACCCCTTTTACCCGCTTTCTCATACACCCTGAAGTCCATGCGACTAACCGGTTGATCATTTATAACGAATCCGGCAACATGGTCGGACGGCTGATGCCGGGTGGCTCCTGGTTAAGATATTTGGAGTCATATTTCGGCATACTCCCATTCAAACATTATATCGAGAGTGACATAGGGAATCTTTTAACATTGGATATTCGAGGTTTTTTTAATAGAAAAACAGTAGTGTTGGATAAGGATGGAGATGAAGTGGGTATTATCCATCAGAATTTATTAAAATCACTTTTAAAATTTCATGCAGTCATTGAAATTGGTGAAAACAAATATGAAACCCATTCGGATGTTCTGTTCGGAGAATTGGAAGTAGACGACATATTACGAATCACCTCGTTCAACGTACCGCTTGAAACGACAGAACATTTCAAGAGACTTTCGGAGAGAATGTATATTATTGAGAATGACCTGGAGAAGGATGAAGGTAAAGCCGGGCTGGCGGTATTGTGCCTTTATGCTGCAGTTGCACGCGGGAAATAATCGTTTTCCACTGCTGAAGTCTGTAGAGTATCCTAAAATGCAATAACTTATCACAAATAACTTGAAAAGGTGATCAATCGAATGAATATTTTAATTTTAGGGGCGACCGGACGTGTCGGTAGCCATATACTGGAATTGGCTCTCAATGAAAATCATCATGTTACGGTTTTAGTACGTGATAAAGATAAACTGCAGACAGAGAGCAGAAACTTAACAATCATAGAAGGAAATGTTTTGAACGAATCAGACATCAGAAATGCGATTGGCGGCATGGATGTAGTACTCAGTGCACTCGGAACAGATGGCACGACTACACTCTCGGAAAGTCTTGTCTTGATTATGAAGGAAATGGAAAACGAGGGTATCAAACGAATCATCACCATTGGAACAGGTGGTATTCTGAACAGCAGAACCGAACCCGGAAAATTACGTTATCAATCCAATGAATCGAAAAGAAAAACGACACGGGCAGCTGAAGAACATCATAAAGTGTATGAGCTTCTAGAAAGTTCAAACCTTGATTGGACAATTGTCTGCCCCACTTATCTGCCTGACGGCGAGCATACCGGTGAATACCGGATAGAACGCGACTACCTTCCTGAAAACGGTGCAAAGATTTCAGTCCCTGACACTGCAGAGTTCGCTTATAGCCAGATAGAAGATGACAGATATATTAAATCATGTGTAGGGATTGCATATTGATATTATCTATGTTGAAAAAACAATCAAAAATAATATCTTATCATTGGTAGAAAAAACTTGTAGCAGAGACAGAACAAATTTCTGATAATCATTTACTAAAAATTAGGATATTCAAAAAAGATCATATTATCTTAGTGATAAAGACAATACGATCTTTTTTTGTTGTATAACTGATGAATTTAAAAAACAACGAAGATTCTAATTTAAATTAATCTTTATTAAACTCAAAAAGAGCTTCCTCATCTGCAATTATAGTTAAATTTTTATGAATTTTTAGGATTGAAGCCGGTAAATTCTCAGTTGGATTTTCTTTTAAAAATTTAGATAATATCTCAGCCTTGTTTTTTCCGCTAACGAGCAATATAACTTCTTTACTTTTCATTATTGTTTTAATTCCCATGGAAATAGCTTGATTTGGCACTTCATCGACTGAGTTAAAAAATCTTGAATTTGATTCAATAGTGGTGTCACTCAAATCTACAACCCGTGTAACACTTGTGAAAGATGTGCCAGGTTCATTGAATCCTATATGGCCGTTAACACCTATACCTAATATTTGAATATCTATATTGTTTGCGTGTTTAATTTTTTCTTCATATTTTTCACATTCTCTCTGTAAATTTTTTGCCAAACCATCAGGAATATTAATGCTTTTATCCGGGATGTCTATTAAATTGAAAAAACTATTCTTCATATAATAGTAATAACTATTTAAATCCTCTTTTTTTAAGCCAACATACTCATCTAAATTAAATGATGTTACATTCTTAAAAGAAACCTCATTATTATTGAATTTTTCAATAAGTTGCTGATAGAGACCGTCAGGTGTAGAGCCTGTTGCGAATCCTAATACTGGATAATCTATTTGATTTATTTTTTTTACTAATACATTACATGCGATAATGCTCATTTCTTCATAATTTTTGACTGCAATAATTTTCATATTATCCAACTCCTAAAATTGATGATCAAAATCAGTTCTTTTGTATAAGGTGAGTGAGGAATTGTGGCAGTGATATATTAAAACAAACTGTTTAATGAATTCTTTAAATAACACCTATAGCAATCCAAAGATATTGCAGCTTGAAAAATAAAAAAAGAAATGACTGCAGAAGTCTCAAAGGACAACTATCATCATTTCTGGTGAAACTTACACAATTCCTTTCTCACTACAGACAGGAGAATTTTAGATTACCGGATAAATAATATGACTTCAGTTTAGAAAATATGGAATCATATATAGAAAAGGTGAAACCATTAAAATAATAATTTATACTTTCGGTGATGGCGCTGGCCAAGTTTATTAATATCAACAATAAATATTTTTCAGCTGATAAACTGCCCCCTGTAGATTCGCATCATTTCCATTTTGGGTAAACCTCAGTTCTAAGGAACGTCGGAAGGAGGCCATAACCCTTTTTTCTACACTTATTTGTAATTTTTCCAATAAATAGTTTCCTTGTTCAGAAATGCCTCCGCCAATAACAATCAAGGGAGGATTAAATATATGGACCAGTGATTTGATACCCAATGCCACATCGTCGACCCATTGATCGATAATCAGCTCTGCTGTCTTCTCTCCTTTTTTTGCCTGGTTGAATAACTCTTTCAATGAAATATTCTCTTCAAAGTATATTTTCGCACGCCGATTTAAAGCACTGCTGGAAGCATATTGCTCATAGCAGCCACTATCACCGCAAAGACAAGCTTCCCCGCCGGGATAAAGTGTCATATGGCCAAATTCACCGGCAGAATAGGAAGCACCATTATAAACTTGGCCATTCACAATGATGGCACCTCCAATACCGGTTCCGAGTGTCATGCAGAGAAAATGATCGACTTCTTGTGCTGTCCCCTGCCAATACTCTCCAAGCGCCGCACAGTTTACATCATTATCCACAACGACCGGCAAGTCGAAAGATGTCCCTAACTCTTTTTTTATATTCATGCCCGTGTAGCCCGGAAGAGCTTCTGTAGCATGGATGACTTTACCTTTTTGTTTATCGATTTGACCGGCTGTACTGATGGCAATACCATTGAGTTTATAATGATTCTGCAGGTGTTTCGTCAGTTCTTTTACCTGACTTATAATGGCCGCGCCTCCTTCACTCGCTTTAGTCGCGGTTTTCGATTTATAGAGTAGCTTGCCATCTTCATTCAGGACCCCGTATTTAATGTTTGTTCCTCCGATATCAAAAGCACCTGCAATCACTTGCCTTCCTCCATTCATGTTTTACTTCTTATTCCAGAACGTCTACAAGGAAAGTAGACAGCCAAGGGAAAAAGATAAGCAGAATCATCACAATAACGAGCGGTATGAGAAAGGGAACAACCCCTCTGTACATGGTACTCATCGGGATGTCCCCTACCCGGGAGACAACAAATAATGCCATCCCCATCGGTGGAGTTAAGATTCCTATCATTAAGTTCAGAATTACAAAGGCACCGAAAAAGACAGGATCCACTCCGACACTTGTTGCTACCGGAATGAGAATTGGAACAACAAGTACCAGTAATGCCAATGCCTCTACAAATGTTCCAAGCACTATCAATAATAAACTAATTAACAGCAGCAGCAAAATTTGGTTCTCTGTAATACTCAGGAATCCCTCAGCTATTTTTATGGCCACTTGTTCTCTGGCTATAAACTGACCAAAAAATTCTATCGCTGCAAGCATTAATACAACGACTCCGGTCAATTTCAGGGAGGAGACGATATTGTCATACACTATTTTAAAAGTAAGCTCCCGGTAAACAAAAAAACCAAGTAGTAAAGCGTAAACTGTACTCACCACAGCAGCTTCTGTCGGGGTGAAATACCCTGAGAAAATCCCTGCTATAATGATGACGGGTGTCAGTAATGCCCAAAAGGAACTCAGGAAATTCTGACCTATGACTTTCAAGTTGGCCCGATCAAAGACTTGATAATTACGTCTCTTTGCGATAATAAATGTAGTCACAAATAAAGAGATTGCTACAAGAATCCCCGGGACTAAACCTGCAATGAACATTGATGCTACAGAAACATTCGCAAGTGACGCATAAATAATCATGTTCAGGCTGGGTGGGATGATGCCACTGAGAATGGAGGAGGCCGCAGTCAATCCACCATTAAAGTCATCATGATATCCTGCCTTTCTCATTGTTCGAATTTCCAGCTGCCCAAGGCCACCCGCATCTGCAAGGGATGAACCAGACATGCCTGAAAACATTAAACTGGCTGTTATGTTCACATGACCTACACCACCGGGGACATGCCCCACCAATGACATGGCGAATCTAAAAATACGGTCTGTAATTCCAGAAGAGTTCATCAGCGAGCCAGTTAATATGAAAAATGGAATCGCTAAAAGCGTAAAATTATCAATCCCGCTTATCAATTGTTCCCCCGATGCATAAATCAGGTTCCAATCTCCAAGTATGAAATATAACAGCCCCGCAATAAGTAAGGTGAATCCAACTGGAATGCCCAGGAAAAGCAAAATGATCCATGCTATGAAAATAAGAGCTATTTCCATTTATTCCACCTCCGCGGTTCTGTTTTTACGCGATTCTTTAACCATTCGTTCAATCAATCTATAAATCATAAGCAGCGTAAGAATAGGCAGTGCTGCATACATATAGGTTGAAGAAATTTGCAGTGTGACAATATTCAGATGCGACTGGTTCTGCATGATTGGGATGCTGATAATAAAAACAGTAATCAGTGCGCAAAGAATTAAGGTCTGATTAAACAAATACACCCATTTCTGTGCTTTAGCCGGAAGTTTTTTTAAGAAAATATCAATCGCAACATGACTGTCATCTTTAATACAGGCAACGATTCCCAAATAACCGGCATATATGAAAATAAGCTTACTTAATTCCTCTGACCACATCAGGGGCACTCCAAGCCCCTGACGCGCCAAAGTTTGGGCAACCAAAACAATCAGCATAGCTACAAACATGGTGCTGCCTATAATTTCTTCAAAATTATCATGGAATTTTTTTAACATGAACAATCACCTTCATCGCTACTGTCGCGCTTCGTCAATGGTTTCCATGTATTCTTCTGCACCATCACCGATTTTATCGTAGTATTTAGGATAAGCTTCTTCCAATGCTGTTCTGAATTCGTCTAAATCCGGTTCTGTAATCGTTACACCTTCACCTTCAAAGAACTCAATTAATTCTTCTTCTTCCGTTTGGAACAACTCTGTATGGTGGCTAGTCGCTTCTTCAATACCGTCACTTAAAATCTGGTTAAGTTCTTCAGGAAGTTCCTCCCATGTCTGATCGCTTACAACATAAGTATTATCATTCACAACATGATTGGTCAGAGCAATATAATCCTGTACTTCGTGGAAGCTTTGCGCTTCAATCGCAGATAATGGGTTCTCCTGACCGTCCACCTGGCCGGTCTGCAGAGCAAGATACACTTCACCAAAGTTCATAGGTGTCGGGTTTGCTCCTACATATTCTGCGTAATCAAGCAGAGTTTCCGCTTCAGGTGTACGAAGGCTCATACCTTCCATATCCGCCATTTCATTAATTTCAAAGTCAGAAGTCGTTACTCGTGTCCCATTATAAGCAGTGTCCATTACACGTAAGCCATGTTCTTCTGTTAATTCGTTTCTTAATTCTTCACCAAACTCCGTATCATAAATCACGCGTTCAATATGCTCAAAGTCCTCGACTACATAAGGGACCATCAGAAGTTCGGCACGTGGTACCCACTGACCAAGGCGGCCAACTTCAGCTAACGTGATATCAAGTGATCCATCCTGTACTTGCCCCAGCATGGAAAGGTCATCTCCTAGTTGAGCATCCGGATATAATGTAACGGTCAGTTGACCATCACTCTCTTCTTCTACATAATCTGCAAGAACTTCAGCTGCTTCATATTCATTCGACTGGGTGTTTGGCTGCATTCCAAACTGCAGCTCATAAGTTTCACCGGAATCAGCATTTTCATTCTCACTGCTTTCATTTTCACCGTTTTCGTTACTTGCTTCTGTGTCTTCCTCGTTACCTCCACATGCGGCCAGCACCAACACCATTACTAAACTCAATACGAAAATCAAATTTCTCTTCATTTTATATTCCTCCTTTGTTATTTTGTTTCAGTCATTCTCATAGAAAACTTTTTGGTTATTTCCTGCGGCCGGGTAATGGCGCTCCCTACCACTACAGACGAAGCGCCCAGTTCAAGTGCCCGGCCTGCTTTTTCCGGTGTGTCCATATTTCCCTCAGCAATCACTGGAATGTCTACTGATTGGAGAATCTGCTCCAGAGTTTCGAGAGGGAAGTGGCCATTTGTAGCCTCCGTATAACCGACCAGCGTCGTTGCGACTATATCGACTCCACACTCTTCTGCCTTAACAGCTTCCTCTACTGTCGACACATCGGCCATTAATTTTTGCTCGGGAAATTTTTCTTTTATTTCACTAATAAACGTCGTGAGCTGTTCATTATGAGGCCGGACTCTGTCTGTGGCATCGAAAGCAATGACATCGACGCCTTCTTCATACAACTCTTGAACCTCTTTTAGTGTTGGGGTGATTCTGACTTCACTGTCGGCATAGTCCTGTTTAATGATTCCTATGATGGGCAGACTGACTTCTTTTTTAATAGCTTGGATATCAGAGACTGAATTAGCCCGGATACCGTTTGCTCCCCCTTGATAGGCCGCCAGTGCCATCTTGGACATAATATATGAACTGTGCAGCGGCTCATCTTCTAAAGCCTGACAGGATACAATTAATTTTTCGCTCATCTGCTTAACTCCTATAAATATTTAATATAATTTAATCCCCTATGGTTTAATATTGACTGCGATTTTTTCTGCCTGTTTCTTTTCATCTTCATTTAATTCTTTGAATGGGAATCTCATAGCACCTGCGTCAATTCCGTATTGTTTTAATACATGTTTTATCGTTTGATAGACACCGATATCTTCCAATTGCATAATCACGTTATTCATTTGCTTTTGGTGGTCACGTGCTGTCTCAAGATCAGCATTGCCGACCGCTTCATATACTGCATTCGCTTCTCTGCCTATTATGTTATATGTGCTTCCTATTGCTCCATCTGCACCAGAAACAGCAAACTGAAGGACCATGTCATCTGCCCCGCTGTAGAACACTTTATCCTGATGTAACTCTTTTAATTTGGCGAGCTTTGAAAGATCCGTATCTGTGTATTTGACGCCGATTACATTTGGGATGGCCAATAATTCGCCGTAGTCTTCAATGGAAAATTGTGTGCCGGTAAAAGCAGGGTTTGAATAAATAATCATTGGATGGTCTGTTTCTTCTGTCAGACGCTCGTAATATGCTTTGATTTCCTGGAAGCTGAATTTATAGTAATAAGGAGTAATTGCGGATAATGCTTCATATCCAAGTTCTTTTGCTTCTTTCCCCAGTCTTATTGCTTCCTCAATATTCAAAGAGCCGATCTGACCGATTAACGGGACCTCATTTCCTGCTTCCTCTTTGACTATTTTCAACAAATCTTTCCTGCTGCTTTCGTCCATCAGGAAACTTTCTCCAGTGGAACCGCCTACATATAACCCATTGACTTTCATTTCATTAATATTATGTCGAACGACCTCCTGTAATCCTTTTTCATTAATCGTGCCATCTGATTCAAATGGTGTCAGCAAAGCTGTGATGATACCTTTCATGTTATTCCTCCATTTCTGCCTTCAAAGAAAGCGGTTTCAATTATGATGAATTAGGTGTACTATAACAATATGAATGGTTATTGTCAATATATTTTAAAAATTGGAGCTTCTCTCCAAAATGGATAATTGAAAAATAAACGGTAAGATGAAAATAAATAGTCGAGGTGATAAAAGATGAATCATTTTAATGATAAAAATTTAAATTTAACTATGTTGATGGAACAGTACAAAAATAAATTCACAAAATCTGAACTGAAACTTTACCATTACATTACTGAAAATTTTGAACAGATCGTTTATCAGTCACTGACTGAAATAGCTATTGCCTGTCATGTCGGTGAGGCCACAGTGCTGCGCTTTTGCCGGAAACTCGGTTACAAAGGATATCAGGAATTCAAGCTTTTTCTGGCACAGGAGCTTTCCACTCATGAAAAAAACGGCCATGATGACACATATATGGATAAGGTGAGGAAAAATATGATGCGGGCAGTGGATGATACGTATGAATTAGTCGACGATAAGAGATTGCAAGAGGCAATAGACAGTATATACGAAGCCAAAACAGTGGTCGTTTTTGGTGTGTCTTCATCAGGAATAGCAGGTCTGGATATGCAGAACAGACTGATGAGAATTGGGATGAACATTGAAACCATCACTGATTCTCACAACCAGGTCATCCGTTCCAATTCGGTGACGAGCGATACAGTCATCATTGCAATCAGTCTTACAGGAAGCACCAAAGATGTCATAGAGGCCGTCAAAATAGGGAAAAATAATGGGGCTACAGTCATCGCAATTACGAATTATACGGAGTCTCCTTTAACAAGTGATGCAGATATAGTTTTATTGACATCAGCAAAAGAAAATCCATTGGATAGCGGCTCACTGGTATCCAAAGTGTCTCAGTTGTTTGTGATTGACCTTCTATGTACAGGAATAACGATGAAGAATTATGAAAAAGCCAAACAGACAAAAGAACAGATTGCGCAGACGATATCATATAAATTATATTAAGCATTAATGTGGAGTTTATGCAAAAGATGGCACTACTGCCATAGAACGATTGGAAATCGTTTATTGATAACAAAAAAGCCGCATCCCGAAGAGATGCGACAAGTGATAATTAAAGCAGCAAAATTGATAAATATAATGTCAGTACAATGAAAAACATCGAGAAGGATACGCTTGAAACCAGAATGGATTTAGTAAGTGGTCTCTTCAATGCGGCATTCCTGATTAAAAACACCAGAGGAACGATGCTGCTGATCAACCAGATTATTGTAAGTTGAAACGTGACACTTTCCAAGTTTGTATTTAGAAATGAAAAGTCATAAAAAGTAAAAAAGATAGGGATGCCGATTGCTGCGATGAAGAGTATCGTACTATACAGAAATGGGAAAAATGGATCTTCCTGTCTGATTGAACTTACAGCGCCCATTATTAAAAAATAGAGTGCTGCAGCTGTAATGATAAATAATAATAAAGCTAACATTTTTGTCTCTCCTATGTGGTTTCTGAATATATCGTGAGGCATGTACTCCAAGTTTCATGCTTATGTTGATGGTGGTATTTTATATGTAATCATTTTGAGGGGCTGTTAAATCTGGGTTTCGGCAATTAAAACTCAAGCAAAAATCGTAATCCCTACGTTTTGTAATTTATCATTTAGTGGCTTGGGATGCAATTGACGAATTGTGAACAATTTTTTCAAATCAAAGAAAATTGAACTACCCGGAGAAAACCGGATAGCTCAAACTCAAGCTTTAAAAAAATAAAATCATTCATCTTCTTTAACGCGCATCAATCTCATACTGTTCAATGCCACGAGCACTGTCGCGCCCATATCTGAAAGTATCGCAATCCAAAGTGTCAGCCACCCTGGTATAACGAGAAGCAATGCAAGGACTTTGATACCGATTGCGAAAGCGATGTTCGCTTTAATGATGTTCAATGTTTTGCGGCTCAGTCTGATTGTGAATGGAAGTTTATTCAGATCATCTCCCATCAGTGCGACATCTGCTGTTTCAAGTGCAGCGTCCGTACCGGCGCTGCCCATTGCAATACCGACTGTTGATGCGGCGAGCGCGGGGGCGTCATTGACACCGTCACCGACCATGGCTACCCGTTTGTGTTTTGATTTTAACTGTTTGATGACTTCAAGCTTATCCTGAGGCAGAAGTTCAGATTTTACATTTGTGACTCCGACCTGTTCCCCAATCGCATTCGCGGTGCTCTGGTTGTCTCCTGTCAGCATGACAGTTTCTTTAATACCTGCATCATGCAGCCTGCGCAGAGTGTCCCGGCTCGTTTCACGGACTTCATCTGCAACAGCAATGATTGTTTCAATGCTGTTTTTTGTTCCTGCCAGCATGACAGTTTTACCCTGCTCCTGGAGTAAAGAGATAGTATTTTTAATTTCATCAGAGAAGCGCATTCCGGATAACTCTGAAAACAGTCTGGCGTTGCCGACATAATAGTAAGTGCCATCTATTTTACCGCTGATTCCCCGGCCCATTATCGAAGAAAAATCTTCTACAGTCACATCCGAATAAGACATGTTTTCACCGTTTGCCTTATTCATAATTGCAGATGCCAACGGGTGCTGGGAACGGTATTCAAGTGCTGTAATGATGGACAGCATTCTGTTTTCATCGGTCTGCCTGTTAATCATTTCAAAATCAGTCACCACAGGTACACCTTTAGTCAGTGTGCCGGTCTTATCAAATGCGATTGCATCGATAGCCCCGATTTCTTCAAGGTAGATACCGCCTTTGACGAGTACCCCTTTCTTTGCGGCGTTACCGATTGCGGATACAATCGATATCGGTGTCGAGATGACAAGTGCACACGGACAGCCGACAACGAGTACAGCAAGTCCCTGATAGATCCAAGGCCCCCATGCAGCCCCGAAGAACAGCGGCGGTACGACAACGACAAGTGCTGCCAATGCCATGATGGCCGGTGTGTAGTACTTCGCGAATTTATCGACGAATGCCTGTGCAGGCGCCCGTTCACCCTGTGCTTCCTCAACAAGATGGATGATTTTCGCGATCGTCGTATCTTCAACAAGTTTGGTGATCTTTATTTCAAGAAAACCCTCTTCATTAAGCGTGCCGGCAAAAACTTCATCTTCTTTGTGCTTTTCAACCGGTACCGACTCTCCGGTAATTGCAGCCTGGTTGATGGATGAGGAGCCATCTACAATCACACCATCCATCGCAATCTTCTGGCCGGGTTTGACGAGCATGATATCACCTATGTCGATGTCGTTCACATGCACAGACATTTCCTCATTATGTCGTCTGATCAATGCTTCGTTGGGAGCAATATCCATCAATGAAGTGATGGATTCTCTTGCACGGTCCATGGAGAAGCGTTCAAGTGATTCACTGAGGGCAAAGAGAATCACGACTACCGCGACCTCTGCCCATTCACCAATAAGTACACCGCCGATGACGGCAATGGTCATCAGTGTGCGCATATCAAATTCGAGACGGACGAGGTTTTGAAAGCCGGTTTTCATCAGTGAAGTGCCGCCGACAATCATGGATGTAATGAACAGGACAGCCGTTACTATGTTGTCATTGCCGTTGACTGCCATGGAAAGAAAACCTAGGGTCATAAACACCGCGGAATAAATTAATGTACTATGTTTTTTGTAAAATGGAACCTTATCTTCTTTCGGTTCATATTCAGTGACAGATGTGCGCACCGGTGTTTCAGGGACCACTTCCAGGTTTTCAAAAGCGCCTGCCTGCTCGAGCTCTTCAATGTTCGCTTCACCATACACTGAAATTTTCGACGCGCCGAAATTGACTTTGGCATCATGAACATTGGAGATTTTTTTAACATTGTTTTCAAACTTTCCAGCACAATTTGCGCATGAAAAGCCGTTCACGTGATATACATTCTTACTTTTAATGATTTCCGGTCCCCGTCTTCTCGGTTTCTCCGGCAGTACTTTAAGGTTTTCAAAAGCACCTGCCTTTTCCAGTTCTTCAATCGAAGCTTCACCCTGCACAGATATTTTTGACGCCCCGAAATTGACCTTTGCATCCTGAACATCAGGTAATTTTTTGACGTTGTTTTCAAACTTTCCGGCACAGTTGGCACATGAAAAGCCTTCAACACGGTATGTGTTAGTTTCTTCTTCAAAATCTTTTAACAGCTGTTCAGACATTGGCTGTCACTTCTTCTCTATGGGTCAACGCGATCATCATAATCTGTCTGATATGATCATCATCCAGCGAGTAAAAAGCGAGTTTGCCCTCTTTTCTGAACTTGACGATGCCCTGCTTATCAAGAGTACGCAGGTGGTGTGAAGTATTCGCAATTGAAGCATCTATTATATTGGCGATATCACATACACAGAGCTCCTCTTCCTGGCACAGGGCATATGTAATCTTAGCCCTCGTCTCATCGGCAATCGCCTTCAGAAGCTGTGAGATCCCGTTGATATCCACCTTTTCCATACCACCCTGTATTTTGTTGATCTTCTCTTCGTCATAGCAGAAGATTTCACAAGTATCCTGTTTATTCATGAAAATCAATCCTTCATTCAAATGTTCGTTTGAATATATTATAAAAGCAATATCATTTTAATTCAAGTCCCTGCTTGAATGAATGGGTTCTATACTTATTTATAATAAAAAACGAACAACCCTGAAATTGGATTGTTCGAAATTGAGGACTCATAAATTTCAATATTTTATTTTTTATTTAATTTCTCATTGATTCTTCGGCTGTCGAGAACAGAAATGATATAGAACACGAGAAAGATGATGAGCATGATAACAAATGTTGCCCCGGCATAGAAAATGATACTTGATGGATTGAGGGCTATCCATCCATTGAAAACCGCGATGGTGGTAAACGCGATGATGCCTGTTCCAAACTGGACGACAGTAACAAGAGCGCTTGCCATTGTTGTATAGTACAGTGACGATGCGACACCTATGAATGCTGCTGCGATCCAGACAGAAATTATTTCTTCAGGAGTAACTGTTGTAAATGCGCCGGTCACACCATTCAATAAGTAGATGAAACTCCCGAGACCTATGGATATTGCGATACTTCTGAGTAAATTAGTAAACATCAAATCCCCAGCCTTTCTTTTAATGATGGTACGTAACGTCTTGAAATATTCACTTTAGTACCGTTTATCATACGTGCAGTCAGGTTGCCTGAAAATGACGGTTCAACACGTTTGATCATCTGGATGTTCAGCATTCCGGACTTGGATACTTTCATAAATGTTTCGGATTTTATTTCTTCCATAAGGGCGCTTAAAGTTTTCGTTGTAACAATTTCATCTTCTGTCGTATAGAGCGTCAGCGTTTTATCCTGCACTTCGGCGCAGATGATATCGGACTTCTGAACCATCAAAAATTCTTCATCTGAACGGATGGCCAGATTTTCCCTGTCAGTCGTGAAGTGATCTATGAATGATAGAATGCGTGCGCCGACTGTCGTGTTCTTCGTATGAATCTTGATTTCATCATCATTTAATTGTTTGTCTATAATCAGTTCAGTCTTCATGGAAATCCCCCTTAACAGTTAACTTATTCTGCATATAATCCCGTTGATTTTGCAAGGGGTTTTAATAAGATGACTGCGATGAGCGTATCTTTATAATTGACTCCATATCATGCATCTCCTTTGTTTTGTTGCCCCCAGTATATAACGGTAAACTGGGCTGGCGGGCGATTTTTCCGCAAGCGGTCGAAAATCTTCCCTGACCGGTAAAAGACGAGTGGTTATAAACCGGTGTATTTCAATTTTCCGTGTTTTTCATCACTGTTAAACTGGTATATGTATTGTGAAGATACTTTTATCAGAAGGAGCGTATGTATGAAAGATGCAAAGCAACTTGAATCCAAGCTGAACAATCTCGATGGCCAGAAGTACGGTGCCTATAAACAACTGATAGGTATTTACAGGTTCAACGACTTCAGGCTGGCAATCGACCATGTGCAGGTCGATCCGTTTGCCCCGCCATCCAAAATGCGGATGATTGTGAACCGGGAGACAGCGGGTTTCCCATCTGATCTGCTGGATTCGAAAAATAAAAAAATCGCAGTATCAGATTTTTTGACACGAATATTTGAAGAAAGCATCAGAAAACAAATAAAGGCAGCTGATAGAAATAGTAAAAATATCAAAATTATGATCGACCGTCCCGGGCAGGAAATATTGGAGCGGACCTCAGTCGTCATAAACGGGCAGGAACTGGAAGTGCGCTTCGAAGTCGGTCTGCCGGCTGCGGGCAGGAAGATACTTGGAAAAGCTGCAGCCCGCATCATTACCGGGCTTCTGCCTTCAATCGCCGAAGATGCGCTGAAGTATCAAAATATTGACGGAGAATCACTTCGGGAACATGTGGCGCTGATGATGGATCAGGTTCATATCAGAAAAGAACTGGATGATAGAAATCTTGTCGCGTTCGTCGCTGATGAAGCCATACTGCCCCGACACAGCGGTGTATCGGACAAGCCTTTGAAGGATGCTGTACCGTTTTTAAGTCCGGAAAATCTAAAAGTTGAAATTGCGCTTCCAAGCGGCCGGAAAGCTACCGGCATGGGTATCACAGAGGGTATTACACTCATTGTCGGCGGAGGGTACCACGGCAAGTCGACCCTCCTTCAGGCATTGGAACGCGGTGTCTATAACCATATTCCAGGAGACGGCCGGGAACTGGTCATTACGAGAAATAATGCTTCGAAAATACGTGCGGAAGACGGCCGTAATATTGAAAAGGTCAACATCAGTACATTCATCAATAATCTGCCGGCAAAGAAAGATACCCATACCTTTTCAACAGAAAATGCGAGCGGCAGTACTTCACAGGCGGCCAATGTCATGGAGGCACTCGAAGCGGATACCGGGCTGCTGTTGATTGATGAAGATACTTCGGCAACGAATTTCATGATCCGGGATGCACGTATGCAGAAACTGATCGCTCAGGATAAAGAACCGATTACACCGTTTTCCAGCAAAGTAAAACCGCTCTATGAGGATAAAAATGTTTCAACGATACTCATTGTCGGCGGGTCCGGCGACTATTTCGATGTCGCAGACCGGGTGCTGATGATGGATGAATACGGATTGAAAGATGTGACGGAAGCAGCCAAGGAAATTACGGGTATGGAAGGATACAGGAGAGACGATCTATCAGACCGTGTATTCGGTGAAATTACCGACAGAGTACCGTTAAAAGCCGGCTTCCCGAAATCCGGCAAGGAATCCAGACTGAAAACTAAAGGCAGGACAACGATTTTGTATGGCAGAGAACCGATTGAAATTTCCGGTCTGGAACAGCTGGTCGATGACAGCCAGACCAACTGCATTTCAGTAATGATCGAGTATTTCAGAAATCAGATCCTCGATGACAGACTGACATTGTCCCAGGCAGCTGACCGGATATACGATCATATCGAAAAGAACGGACTGGATGCCATCTCCCCATATTCCGGCCATCCGGGCAATTTGGCGTTGCCCAGAAAGCAGGAATTCATCGGGGCACTTAACCGTTACCGCAGTATGAAAGTGAAATAATGTTAAGGAGGATATTATGAATATACTCAGAAATGACCAGTATTTCCGCTACGGCGATGACAGATTTCAAGTGCGTACGCGACGGCCGGGATTGATTTATCAGGATTTTGACCGGGAAGACTACGCCTTCGGTCCACTCAGCCGGTTCGACCATGTGAACCTGGCAGAAGACTACTGCATTAAGATGCATCTGCACCACAATGATGAAATATTGAGCTATCTTTACAAAGGAGAGATGCTCCATCGTGATACAGATGACAATAAAGAGCTTCTAACTCCGAATAAGTTAATGGTCATGAATGCAGGACATGAATTTTATCATGAAGAATCGACCCCGGACGAAGGTAATGAGATGCTGCAAATATTAATCCGTCCAGAAAAAGCGGATGTGTCACCC
Organism: Lacicoccus kunmingensis DSM 17847; assembly: GCF_059568765.1. Classification (NCBI taxonomy): domain Bacteria; kingdom Bacillati; phylum Bacillota; class Bacilli; order Caryophanales; family Salinicoccaceae; genus Lacicoccus; species Lacicoccus kunmingensis. The sequence goes on from NZ_JCANUC010000007.1 coordinate 31,258, forward strand.
GGGGTCCAGTTTTGGGACCGGGAAATCAAGTTTGATTCCGAGTGGAATCTGATTGCGGGGCCTGCATCAATGGCACCGCCGATGACTGTTCGGAACGATGTCGCAGTAATGGATGTGCATGGCAGTGCCGGTGATGAACTTAAAATACCTGCCAGGGAAGGTATGACACCGTGGCTCTATGTTATGGACGGGAGTATTGAAGTACAGGGAGAGACGCTTCATAAAGGAGATGCTGTTACGGACGGCCCCGACAGCTTAAAGATTATCAAGCTGAAAGAAGCTTCGACACTCGTGCTGTTTCTCGTCAATCTGAACGCACCGATGACACTCAAAGGGAATTTCAGCGGTCACAAACGTAACAATATGGAAAGATATCAGAAATAGAAGCAAAAAAGCATCCATTGAGAAATGGATGCTTTTCATTATATTATCGTATTTATTGATTCACCTGATGGTCAAGCGTCTGGCCTGTCAGAGCCTTGACAGCCTGATCAGCCGCCGTTTCTGCCATCTGATCTCTCGCTTCATAAGTATCGTTCCCGATATGCGGTGTCAAAATGACGTTATCAAGTTTGGCGAGCTTTTCATTGATATGCGGTTCTTTTTCATGCACATCGAGTGCTGCAGCCTGTATCTCTTTATTTTCCAGAGCTTCGTATAACGCTTCTTCATCCACCACACCGCCGCGTGCAGTATTGATGAAATAAGCACTATCTTTCATCTGTTCAAACTGTTTTTTGCCGAACAGATGGTGGGATGTTTCATTGTAGTTCACTTGTGTAATAACATAGTCTGCTTCTTTCAAAGCCTCTTCAAGAGATACTTTTTCAGCATTGATATCTGTCTCTTTCTCTTCATGGTCTACATACAAAATTTTCATATCAAACGCCTGGGCAAGTTTGCCGATATACTGGCCGATCTGTCCGAATCCGACGATGGCAAGTGTTTTATCGATGACCTGGTTGCCGCCCAAGTACCCCATGACCTGCCAGCCTTCAAATTCATTTTTTTCAGCCATTTCCTGGCCCGGCAGCACACGGCGTGACAATGCGAGCATCAGTGTAATCGCAAGTTCTGCCGTTGAAGCGACAGACTTGTGGACCGGGGTATTCGTCACCGCGATATTATGCTTCTTCGCTTCTTCAATATCGATATTGTTGAAGCCGGCACCTACGTTTGCGATCACTTTCATGGCCGGGTTCGCATGGATGACTTCAGCCGGCGCCTGGACATTGACCCCTGTAATCAGCCCGTCCACATCTTTAACGTTTTCAATAATCTGCTTCTGGGCCGGAGTGGTCAATTCATCGTGCATATTCAATTCGATATTTTGATCTTTAATGATTTTCACTGCCGATTCAGGCAGTTTTACCGCGCTATAGATCTTTGCCATAATTCAACCTGCTTTCTTTTTAATTGATTTAGCCTAAATAAAACCATTTAAACTTTTAAATGACATTACAAAGTATTTAAAGATTCATAATTGATATTATATCAATAAAATCATAACGTTTAACTTTCATTTCGACCATCCGTATTGTGTACTATGTTTAATTGAAAGAATATTTTGGGTTTGTGCTGTTTAGTATAATATATTAATTTATTATGTTAATATGTTTCATTGATGTATTTTATAAATATTAATAAGAAAGCTGGATAATATGTCAAACTCAGATTCATTCGATTTTAAAAAGAACCTGCCGCTCTTAATCGTTCTGCTGTCAGGTGCTTTCGTCACAATTTTGAACCAGACGCTTCTTGGCACTGCCCTTCCGCCGATAATGAATGATCTTAATTTAAGCGGGAGTACTGCTCAGTGGCTGCAGTCGATATTCATGCTGGTTAACGGGATTATGATTCCTGTTACGGCTTTTTTAATTGATAAATTTACGACACGCAGACTGTTTTTGACTGCGATGGGATTATTTACACTTGGTACATTATTATGTGCCATTGCACCGAATTTTTCTATACTTATGGCCGGCCGTGTACTGCAGGCATCCGGTGCGGGTATCATGATGCCTCTGATGCAGACCATTCTATTCCTGTCTTTCCCTATTAACAGAAGAGGGACCGCGATGGGGCTGTTCGGTCTGATCATTGCATTTGCCCCGGCAATCGGACCGAGCCTGTCTGGATTTCTGGTCGACCAGTTCCCTTGGCGCAGCGTATTCATCGTTGTGCTCCCTATAGCTGTCATAGACATAATCGCAGCATATTTTCTGCTCAGAAATGTTACGGAACTTAAAAATCCGAAAGTGGATGTTGTGTCCATCATTCTTTCTACACTCGGATTTGGGGGTATTTTATACGGCTTCAGTGTTGCCGGCGATATGGGCTGGCTCAGCTGGCAGGTATTGCTGCCTGTAATCGGCGGCGGATTAATACTTTACTCCTTTATAACAAGACAGTTGAGATTAAAAGAACCGCTGCTCGAGTTCAGAGTGTTTCAGAATAATACATTCAGTCTGGCGACTGCGCTCGGCATGGTCGTCTTTGCCGCGATGATCGGTACGAATGTCATTCTTCCGCTCTACATGCAGAATATGGTCGGCTTTTCTGCCCTGGAATCCGGGCTCGTTCTGTTGCCGGGTGCGATTATTATGGGCTTTTCAAGCCCGATTACCGGATATCTGTTCGACAGGTTCGGTGGTAAGTGGCTTGCGAGAATTGGGATGTTTATACTTGCCGTGACCACATTTGGATTCACAGACTTGAGTACAGAAACCAGCTTCACTTATTTGGCGACCATGCATGCACTGCGTATGATGTCCATATCCATGGTCATGATGCCGATGACGACACTGGCGCTCAACCAGCTGCCGAATGATCTGATACCGCATGGTACGGCTGTAAACAACACATTCCGCCAGGTGTCAGGGGCAATCGGTACTGCGATTCTTGTAACGGTGATGAGCACCGCCGCGATTCCATCGGAAGGTATGGAAGGTTCCATTCATGGTGTCAATATATCCTTTGTCGTTGCAGGTGTCGCATCCTTCCTCGGATTTATACTTTCTTTCAGATTGAAAGAAGAAGTAAAACCCGGAGATTGATTAAAATAAAAACCCATTAAAAAATCAGTCCGTCAAATCTGACGTGCTGATTTTTTGTTCAGTCACATATCCACCGGCCATCGACCATCCGGCATGCATCAGCGTCACTGCCCATCTGCTGCAGGCCGGTGAGCTGGATATTTTCTTTCTGTGCGATTTCTTCGATCGTATTTTCAATGACTGACTGGGGCTGTGCACCGCTGATCAGGTATTTATCCTCTATAATCAGCGCCGGTACACTGTTGATGCCATTCTGTCTGACAAAATCCAGGTCCCTTAACACTGCCTGCTCGGTCTCTTTATTTTCAAATTGACCTTTCCACGCCGTGAAATCAAGTGATGTATTTTCAATGACTGACTCAATCACAGCGACATCTGATATGTCCTGATTTTCAGTGAACAGTGCATGCTGAAGGGCGTCAAACACTTCCCAGTAAGCTTGTTCACCGGCCATAATTCCGGCTGCTTTCGCTGCAATCAGTGCATTTTTAGAAGTTGGGAATAAGAAGTCCTCTGCCTTCATGCCGTCAATATTGAAACGTTTCAAGTCATCATTTTCATTGGCCTGTTCCCAGTGCCCCATCACTTCAGGTTTCACTGCTTCGTGAGATCCGAACATATTCTCGAACTGTTCTTTTTCCCATCCGAGTGCGAAAGAACGGTGTGTGACTTCCACCTTTGGATATTTCTCACTAATTTTACGCATGCGGTATGACATCGGGAAACAGAAGCTGCAAATGACATCATGGACAAATTCAATTTTCATTAAACGATTCTCCTTATAAGAATTACCATAGTTCATTCCATTATAGGGAGTGTGTAAGCATTGTTCTAATTATTTGACTATGACTACAGGAATATTGGATCTTTTGGCAACTTTATGGCTGACACTGCCCATGACCATTTCCTGCAAGGTGTTCAGTCCTCTGCTTCCGAGGACGACCAACTGATAAATGCCATTATTTGCGCAGGCCACTACGGTTTCATTTGGCGTACCGTGTTCGAAGAGAATCTTGTGGGAAACATTATTATTCTCATATAAACCCACGATCTTTGAGAGCTTTTCCTTCCGCTTATGGATGATACTTTCTGAAGGACTGCTGTGAAGGACATCATTTTTGGAACCTTCTGCGTCAATGACATTGAGTATGGTGACTTCCGTCCCTTCATTGATGAAATTCAAAGTTTCTTCTGCGGCACGGAAACTGTTGTCGGAACCATCTGCCGCAAGCAGGATTGTTTTATACATATATGTTCTCCTTTCCTTAAGTTAAATGCTGTTCGTTTATCTGGCTCAACTCTTTAACGATTTTTCGGCTGTCTGCGTTCAGCTGATGAACGTAGACGGTATTACCTTTCTCTTCAAACTTTCTGACAATCGTATCCACTGCATCCACGGCGGAATCATCCCATAAATGTGCCCTGGAAAAATCCAACTGTACCGGTTTATCATACTTCTTAAATTCAATCTGCTCAATTGTCGTATCTATCGAAGCAAAGAATATTTGGCCTTCAAAACGTAAAGTGATGGTATTGGCCATTTCTTCCAAATGGACGTCCACTTTTGAAATCTTGGTCGCAAAGAACAGTGCGCTGAAGATGACACCGACGATGACACCGATTGCCAGATTGTCAGTCATTAAAACAATGATGACTGTAATCAGCATAACAAATGCGTCAGTACGCGGTGCCTTTTGAAGGAATCTGAAAGAGCCCCAGTCGAATGTGCCGATGGATACCATCACCATGATACCTGCTAATATCGGCATCGGAATCTGTACGACCCAGTCACCTAGCACGATGATCAGGAACATCAGGAAAACACCCGCTGTGAAAGTGGATAACCGTGTTGTTGCACCGGACCTGACGTTGATGACAGACTGGCCGATCATTGCACAGCCACCCATGCCGCCGAAGAAACCGGTGACGAAGTTTGCGATGCCCTGGCCGCGTGATTCCCTGTTCTTACTGCTGTATGTGTCTGTTGCATTATCGACGATTCTTGCTGTCAGCAGACTCTCCACAAGACCGACAAGCGCCATCGATACTGAGTATGGCAGGATGATCATCAATGTTTCCATAGTAAACGGCACATCCGGAAGGAAGAAGCTTGGCAGAGAACGATCGATGTCCCCCAAATCACCCACCGTTCTGACATTTGAACCGAAAATAAGGTAAATACTTGTCAAAACGACAAGTGCGATCAACGGTGCCGGTATTTTTTTGAAAAATCTTGGTACGACATATACGATAAATAACGTAATGATGACATAAATATATGTATCTATTGATATTCCGAAAATATGCTCCAACTGCGACATGAAAATCATGATCGCAAGAGCGTTGACGAAGCCGATCATCACCGAATTAGGGATGAATTTCATCAGTTTGCCGACTTTGAGAATACCTAATATAATTTGAATGACACCCATCAGTATCGTCGCTGCAAGCAGATAATCCACACCGTACTCGCTGACCAGAGGGGTAACCAGCAGTGCGATAGCTCCAGTGGCAGCTGATATCATTGCAGGTCGTCCGCCGACGAAGGATATTATGACGGCAATAAGAAATGAGGCGTATAATCCAACCATCGGATCGACCCCGGCAATGATTGAGAATGCGATGGCTTCCGGTATTAATGCCAGAGCAACAACAATGCCTGCCAAAATATTAGTGCCCGGTGCTGTCAACCATTCTCTTTTAAATTTTTCAACCATAAATACACTTCCTAATCTTTTAAAATAGCTAAAGCAAGTATAACAGAATAGTTTCATAAGTCTACCAGTTTTGAGAACTTAAACAGAAAAAATAATGTTATAATATTGTAAAGATAGGAGAGGAATCAAATGAAATATGGTTATATCCGGCCAATTGAATTATATGATGCAGTTTCAATCCAAAAGAAAAAGTTAAACACACATACAAAAGAAATTTATATAGAAGATCATCCAGAAAATAAACGAAGAAATCAGCTGGATACACTTCTTGATAAAATTTTGCAGGCAAATGATGAACTGATTGTCACTGATTTATGTATATTAGCCGATTCTACAAAGCATCTCGCAGATATTATAGATGTGTGCAGCAGCAAGTCGGTACATATAAAAGTTCTTAATCCTGTGCTCTCAATTTCTCCTGAGTCGGAGTATACCTTTGAACAGGTATTGGATGAAATCTCCACTTTCCAAAGTGATGTTGTCAAATTCCGAACGCAGCTCGGTCTTAATAAGGCAATCAAAGATGGAAAGAAGATGGGCCGGCCGAAGAGAAGTGATGACAATATTAAAAGAGCGGTTGAAATGTATATGACCAAAGAATATACGCTTGATGAAATTAAAGAAGAGACGAATATCAGCAGAGCGACATTATACAGACACTTGGAAAGGTAATGATCTTTATTTAAAGTTTTATAATTCATTCAATTAAAATGAACAGATGGCTTATCATGAAAACCATAATTTATGGAGCGACAGGCGGTGTCGGCCAATGTGTGGTGAAACAAGGGCTTGAAGCCGGTTTTGATGTAACGGCATTTGTACGCATGCCGGCAAAGCTTGAAGTTGCACATGAAAATTTAAAAGTCATACAGGGAGATGCTTTCAGCAGGTGTACATAAAGAATTGACCGGAATGAGCGGCAAATTGGTTATGGTGCTGCTGAAAAACATTTTGGCAGATCACCGTGCAGCGGTTCACCATATTGAAGCAGCCGGTTTAAATTACACAATCGCACGTCCGATGGGACTGTCTGATAAAGAATTCACCGAAAAGTACAAGGAAGCCGAAACGGGTGTGCCGGGCAAATCAAGCTCAATAGTGCGCACCGATGTCGCGCATTTTATTATAAAAGCTCTGAGGAATTCCAATTATGAAAATACTGCGGTCGGAATTGCAACTCAATATATGTATAAATAAAAAAACTGCGATGTCTGAAATTTTCCAGACATCGCAGGTTTTAATATTGGGGGTGAAATTTTACCACCAGTTATTTGCTTCACGGAATTCAATTGCTTCTTCAACTGAACCATAACGTTCATTTGCATAGTCGATCATGCCTTCAGTCTGTGTTGCAACTGATCCTGTACCCCAATGCTCTTTAGTCTGGCCAAGGCCTTGGTAGCCAAGTGGGTTGACTGCATTTGGGTCACCGCTGGATTCAGGCATTACGATTGAGTTCCACATCGCTTCACTGCCGCCGGAAGCAAGGAACTGCTCTTTAGTAGAACCGTTAGCTGTTGATTCTTGCTGTTGAGTATTTTGTTTCGGCTGTTCAACGTTCTGCTCTGGTGCTGCAGGTTGTTCCTCTACCGGCTGTGCTTCCTGAGTTTCTTCAGTTTCCTGAACTGCAGGTTGTGTTTGTTCTGCACTTTCCTGTGAAACTGGCTGTTCTTCCTGAACATACTCTTCAGTTACTTGTGGTGCAGCTTCTTCAGAAGTCTGTACTGGCGCTTCTGTATTTTCAACTGACTGGTTATTATAACCATTATAAGCCCATGTGTAGTTTACACCATCTGACTGAAAATCATAATTTACTTGATTCAGGTCGAAGTTATAGTGGTACTCGCCTTCATGAAGTGGCGCATTGTTTAATTCTTCTGATTCAGCCTGAGCCATTTCAGCAAGGTTTTGTTTATCGATATTCTGCTCTGAAGCTTCTGCATCATCAGTTATTGCCAAGCCGCCGACACCCAGTCCAAGAGCGAGAGTTGTAGTTAATATTGTTTTCTTCATAAATTTAATTCCTCCAAAAAAGGTACGTTTTAATTAGTGATTCATCATTAATCCTTAAAGATTAAATTTCACTATGAGCCTTAAATTTCAAGGCAAGACCTAATGTAACACAGAATTTTTCTCAGCAGGTTACAGTCCAATAATAATGAAATTACAATTATAGTTTTGAATGTAACATTGAAATATCACTGTATTATTTCTGAATACTGCCATGGAGAGGACATAATTTGTTGTTCAAATCAGTGGAATCACAGTCTCATGTCATTTTGATGTAAAGACAGTCTGGGAAATCAAAAAGCTCCAAATGCCAAATAGGAACTTGGTATTTGGAGCTTTTCAGATCTATTTATTAGCATCAAGCATATAAATGAAGTGACGGATTTCTATAAATCTTTTTCATCAATACCTGCATCTATTTGTTTTTGATACTCTGCTTCTTCTTTTGAAAGGTATTCTTTCATTCGGTGTTTGTTCGGAGTGAGCGTAAGTCCGAGATATTTTCGTTCTTCGTTCGCATCCTTATAGAATGATAAAATCATCATAATAATTACAAAACTGAATGGCAGTGCTGCGATAATCGCTGCAGACTGCAAGGCTTCAAGGCCTGTTTCTCCTCCTGAAAGAAGCAGTACATATGCGATGGATGACAATGCGATACCCCAGACAATTTTAATTTTTGCTGCTGGTCGCAATGATCCGTGAGAAGTCTGCATACCAAGTACGAAGGTAGCAGAATCTGCTGATGTGATAAAGAATGAAGATATTAATATTATTGCAATGATTGATAATGGTATGCTTATCGGCATTTCATTGAATATCGCGAAGAGCTGTGTTTCCGGTCCGAAATCAAGTATTTCCGGTACTTTGCTGGCGACTTCGATACCTGTGACGCCAAATACCGTATACCAGATGATACCGATTGAAGTCGGCACTAAAAGAAGTGCCATAACAAATTCACGTACAGTCCGGCCTTTTGAAACTCTCGCGATGAAAATACCTACAAATGGACTCCAGCTTAACCACCATGCCCAGTAATAGATTGTCCAGGTCTGCAACCAATCATTTTTCTGATCATTCATAGGTGCGGCATCCAATGTTCTTGCGACAAATGTATTAATGTATTCTCCGGCAGCTGTAGGGAGCATATTCAATATCAGCATCGTAGGGCCTAATATTAAAATAGCTAAAAGCAATATTGCTGCCATTATCATATTTAAGTTACTTAAATATTTGATGCCTTTGCTTAATCCACTCCATGCACTTGCAAGGAAAAGTACAGTAACGACACCAATGATGACGCCCTGCATCGTCAAGTTGATGGGTACACCAAATAAATAATTGAGTCCACCGTTAATCTGAGTCGTACCTACACCCAGTGAAACAGCGACACCGACTACTGTTGCAAATACTGTCAGAACATCAATGACTACACCGACAGGACCGTCAACTCTGTCACCCAATATCGGGCGCAGTGTTTTAGAGAGTAAACCTGACTCTCCTTTTCTAAATTGGAAATAGGCAAGAGCAAGTGCGACTGCACCATACATGCCCCAAGCATGTGCTCCCCAGTGGAAGACAGTGGCCCGGACAGCTTCCAGCATTGCCTCTTCCGTTTCGGGTTCGGCTGTTGCAGGCATGAAATAGTGTGCGATAGGTTCGGAGGTGCTGTAAAATACCATACCGATACCCATACCTGCACTGAACAACATAGTCAGCCATGAACGTGTACTGAACTCTGGTTCGTGATGCGGTTTACCTAACTTTAATTTACCAATCGGACTGAAAACAAGAAATATACAAAAGAATAACATGCCAGATGTAATGATCATATAATACCATCCGAAATAGTTGCTCACCCAATTTGATATGGTGCCTGAAGCTGCTCCGAACTGTTCTGGATTTATCACACCGATAATTACCAGTGAGGTGACGATAATTACAGAATATATAAAGACATTCGATAATTTTTTGCTGGGATTTGAAGAATCCTTCATTAATCTGCTCCTTAAAATTTTATAAACATTGAATTATATTCAATATTATTACTTTTATCTAAATGAATAACCTATTGATAATAACAAATTCAAACTTAAAGGGCAACGCAGGTTTTAATAATCAGCAGGCTATATGTAATGCTCAGCGTTATTTTTAAATTATTGCTCAAAAAATGCGTTGATTTATAAGGGTTTATGAAGTATCGGACGGCGTTATAAAATATATATAGTACAGGACTATTTCAAAAAAAACAGACCGTCTAAGGATTATGATTCCAAAAGGTCTGTCTTTAACTTTACTACTCTACTTCGTCAGACAATATATATTTCGCTTCTTCAAACTCAAAGCTTACAAATTCAATTTCACCGGTAAAGGTAAAATCTCCTTCTTCCTCATATTCAGGGCTCACAGAATAAAGCTTATCCTGACCCATGTCCAAACCTTCAAATGAAGTTTTAAAAGGTAATGTTTTTATATCAGTTTCACCAGTGGTCTCATCATTGATGAATAACTTTGCTGTCCCCTGGTTCTCACCTGTATTTTCAAATTCAAATTTGATGTCATGAGATCCATGTTCGAGTTCGGCCTCAGAAGTGATAGTAAATCTCTGATCGCCTCTGGCGGCATATCCCATTCTGTTTCCGTCGGCAGCCTTTTACCTAGCCAGCGTGCATAGCTCCGTGCACCCTTCTATGAGATATGCACTACAAGGTGATCCATCCTGCTTTGAATATTGGAATCTGTACCCTCGGATTTTTTTCATGAGGCTCCCTGGATGACAAGCCACCAAGGTGTCTGTTGCAGCATTCTTTTGACCTTACTTTTAATTGGACGACTTACAAACTGATAAAAGACAAAAGACCAACCGTACCGTTCCGCTTCAGTGATATAACCCGTGTCATCAACAAACTTCTTAAAATCATTGTTTGTCAATGTCTGGGTATCCATAAAAAATGAATTGATTTTAATTTTTTTGATGGTCTTTCTCCATCCTCAGGATGGCCGTCTTTATCATTGGTTCCCATAAAAAACTGCCTCCGGGTATGAAAACCTGATTATTAGTCACTGTTCCAGCAGGAGCAGACGTGATGTCTTTTACTACTGTCTTTTTCTTTTTTTGATCTGTGACGGACTCTCTCCTCGCACTGCAACAATTCCTATGTTGATGGGGTTCTATTTGAACCGCTCCTCTCTTTCTGAAAATTCAATTGTAAGCGCTAACAAAATAATGTTATAATAATATAGAATAACGATACTCAAATAAAGCAACAATGTTTATGGATTGAATATACTGATTTAATAGAATTTCTAGTGTACTTAATAGGTAGATTGATAACTGGCCTGAGTTTTTACTTTATACCAGGAGAGATATTTATTACGTTTTCTGGAGTGTTTAATAATATTGGGAAAGATGCATAATTATTATTAAGAAACAATTTACTGAGTATTGACAATTTTTTGAAACAGAGATAAAGTTTTATAGTAAGAATAAATATACAAGGGGGATGTCAAATGAAATTAAACAAGTTTTGGTTACTGGCTACAATGTTAGTGTTTATGTTGGTGCTTGCAGCATGTGGTAACGGCGATGACTCAGGTGAAGATGGTGCAGAGTCAGAAGGTACAGAAGAATCCGGTGGCGAAGATTCCGGAGATGGTGCTGAAGCCGAAGGAGAAACGCCTGACTTCCTGACATTGCTGACAGGTGGTACAAGTGGTACGTACTATCCGCTTGGTGGTGAAATGGCTTCAAACATCACTGATGAGACGGGCATTCAAACAGATGCACTTTCGTCAAACGCCTCTGCAGATAACATAGTTGATTTGCAGGCAGGAGAAGCAGATCTTGCAATGGTTCAAACTGACACAGTCGCTCAGGCTGTAGAAGGTACCGGCGCATTTGAAGGTGAAGCTGTTGAAAATGTGTTGGCATTGGGATCACTTTATCCTGAGACAGTTCAGATTGTAACGACGGCTGATTCCGGTATAGAATCTGTTGAAGACCTTGAAGGTAAATCAGTTTCAGTTGGTGCACCGGGTTCCGGTACATTCTATAATGCTGAACAGATTCTTGAGATTCACGGTTTGAGTGTAGAGGACGATATTGAAGCTCAAAATCTTGATTTCGGTGAATCTACAGGTGGCATTCAAGATGGAAACATTGATGCAGCGATTATCACAGGTGGTACGCCAACTGGTGCTGTAGAAGAATTGACAGCTACAGTTGATGTGAAAATTCTTCCAATTGAACAGGATAAGATTGACGAACTGGTTGAACAGTACCCATTCTATGCTGAAGACACTGTAGAGTCAGGCACATACGGTATTGAAGAAGATGTAACGACAGTGGCAGTACTTGCAATGATTGCAGTATCAGACAGCTTGTCCGAGGATGCTGTATATGATGTCACAGCAGCTATTTACGAAAACACAGACTCAATGGCACATGCGAGAGCTGAAGATATTACAATCGACAGTGCTCTGGACGGTATCGGTATAGATATGCACCCGGGTGCACAAAAATACTTCGATGAGCAGGGCGTAAGTGCAGAGTAAAATATAATTAATGAATGATATGACCGGCGGTCAATCACGGATTCATGTGATGGCCCCGGTCAATACTTATTTTAAGAGTGCTTTTAGAGTGAAAATCTTATTTTGGATGGATGATACATGAAAAAATTCTTAATGATATTATTACCTGTCATCCTTCTCTTTACAGTATTAATAATTTTATTTATTCCCTTTAAACAATCGCTCACATTTTATGAAGAAAATACAAGTGATATCGAAGCATACTTACCGTTAGAAGATGGGGATACTTTCCAGATTATTTTCACCCACTCTATTCACTTAACTGATGTAGTGGAAAAGTATATTGTTTTGGAAAATCAAGATATACAACAGTATGAGATAGTTTATGAGGAGTTTGGAATCGGAATGCCTTCCAATGCACAGGGGAATGAAGAATTCGTTTATGAGGACGGTAAATATCACATAAAGAATATGGAAAATATTTTTCCTGAAATTAAATTGAGAAATGGTAAGGCAGTGTCAGAACACAGGCTTGTATGGGGTTCAGATCATGAATACATTACAGAGTTTAATAATTATTTTGAACCGGGTGCCTGGTTTACCATAAAAATTGATAAATTGTCTCTATGGCAAATGATACAAGGGGTGAGGGTCCATGAGTGATTCAAAAAAACAGAGTGAGGAGCAAAATGCACAGGAACAGCAAGATAAGAGAATAGAAGAGAAACAGGCAGCAGGAGAAGAATTATCCCGGGAAGAACAAGATAGACTGATAGAAAAATATGATACTGAATCAAACACCAGGAATCTTACCGGTATCGTTGGCACCATCGTTTTCCTGATACTTATAGCATTTTCATTATTCCAGATTTACACAGGTATGTTTGGGCAATACACGGCTTATGTACAGCGTACGGTCCACCTGGGCTTTGCGCTTGTACTGATCTTTCTGCTGTTTCCTGCAAGAAGAGGCGGTCCAAAAAGAAAGGTTGCCTGGTATGACTATATACTCGCAGTTTTATCCATTATCGTAGCCGGATACTGGCCGGTATATTATGACACGATAGTCCAGCAGCTTGGCGGTGTCACCGAAGCTCAGTTGGTCATAGGTGCTTTGGCTATTTTACTTGTTCTGGAAGCTTCAAGAAGAGCCGTAGGTTTACCGATTGTAATCGTGGCCGGCGCTTTTCTTGTCTATGCATATTTTGGACCACAAATGCCTGGAGGACTAGCCCACCGGGGACTTAGTCTGAACCAGCTGGTCAACTCTATGTTCTTCACAACTGAAGGTATTTTGGGTACACCATTAGCAGTTTCCTCAACATATATTTTCCTGTTTCTGTTATTCGGGGCTTTCCTCGTACAAACTGGAGTGGGAACGTATTTTAATGACCTTGCTTTGGCCATAGCCGGAAAACGTGTCGGCGGGCCGGCAAAAGTGGCAATCTTCTCGAGCGCCCTTAATGGTACGATTTCGGGGAGCTCAGTGGCCAATACGGTAACAACAGGTTCTTATACCATACCCATGATGAAAAAATTGGGTTATCGTAAAAACTTTGCCGGGGCGGTTGAAGCCGCCTCCTCCACCGGTGGTCAGCTGATGCCGCCGATTATGGGTGCGGCAGCTTTTCTGATGATTGAATTTGCAGGGGAAAGTTACTGGGATATCGCAAAAGCAGCGACCATACCTGCACTTTTATACTTCACAGGAATATGGATAGTCACCCATTTCGAAGCAAAACGAATTGGTCTGCTTGGGCTTCCGTCGGATCAACTGCCGAATAAATTGGAAGTTTTAAAGAAAATACATTTATTACTTCCAATTGTAGCAATCGTATGGCTTCTGTTTCAGGGGTTCAGTATTGAAAGAACTGCACTTTATGGTATAGCAATCACTATTATTGTCAGTCTGTTCCGTAAAGATACAAGAATCACTCCGAGTAAGTTTATCGTCGCTCTGACCTCAGGAGCCAGGACAGCGTTGGGGGTGGCAGCGGCTACAGCTTGTGCGGGTATCATTGTTGGTGTTGTGACAAGAACCGGCCTGGGATTAAAATTCGGTAACATGCTCGTTGATATTGCTGGAACTCTTGCATTTAATGTGGATATGCAACTAATACTCACGCTGGTATTTACAATGATTGCTTCCATTATTTTAGGTATGGGATCACCAACTACAGCAAACTATATCATTACCTCGACGATAGCACTGCCGGCAATTCTTGCCCTCAATGATCAGTTGGACGTTGCAGTGCCTGTACTTGCGGCGCATATGTTCGTCTTTTACTTTGGTATAGTGGCAGATATTACGCCACCAGTTGCTCTTGCCGCTTTTGCGGCAACGGGGATATCCGGAGGAGAGCCGATGCGGACAGGCGGAAACGCAGTCAAACTGGCGATAGCCGCATTTATTATTCCTTATATGTTCGTCCTTCAGCCGGAGATATTAATGATAGATACAAACGTTTGGGAAGTCACTTTTATCGTCATTACTGCATTGATGGGTATGAACGCCATCGGGGCCAGTATGGTTGGTTACTGGTATAGGAAGATCCCGTGGTATGTCAGAATAATCGCGTTCCTGACAGGACTGCTTCTAATGTACCCTGGTACGATGTCAGATATTATCGGTATCCCGGCCTTTGCACTGTTGATTATCTTACAGTTTGTAATAAAGGGCGGCACCGGTAAAAATAAAGAAGCACAGAGTGCAGGTTAAACTATTAAAGAAATGCATCCTCATATGAGGATGCATTTTATATTGCCAATTAATTTTTACAGGAAACAGTCTCCTTAGGCAGGGACGGATGACATTTAAAATCGATGTAAAATTAAAGCCAGCATACACTATGAGGTATGCTGGCTATAATTTATTATGTTGCGGGCAGTTCTTTATTTTTCCATTTGAAATAATTAAATCCCAAAACGACTGCTATAATTATAATTCCGGAGATATCTGTAAAGGTTTCCGGTGCTACGGAAAGTACCGCTGCAGCGATAAGGACGAACCTGGAGATTACTCCCAGATGGGTTTTAAAGAACCCTTCAAGTCCTGCAGATAACGCCGTCAATCCTATGACAGTGGTTATTACGACTATGATGATATCGAACACGCTTGCGAGCGGATATTCACGTGCGTTTGCTGCCAACCCTTCAATATCGACCATAAGAAGTGCCGGTTCATATATGAATATGAATGGGATAAGGAAACCGGCTATGGACAATTTCAATGCCTGGAACCCGGTTCTCATCGGATCGCCACCTGAGACCCCTGCGCCGGCAAAGGCTGCAAGTGCAACAGGAGGTGTGACGTTTGCAAAGATGCCAAAGTAAAAGACGAACATATGCGCAAGCAGTACCGGCACTCCAAATTCTGCCAAAGCAGGTGCTGCCATAGTGGCTGTAATGATATACGCAGGAATCGAAGGCAGGCCCATCCCTAGCACCATTGAAGCGATCATCGTAAAGAATAGTGTCAGGAAGAGTGAGCCTGCACCGATACTTGCAATTGCAGATGTCAGTACTGCACCAAATCCTGTAAGTGAAACGACACCTATGATAACACCAACCACAGCACAAGCGATCATTACGGATAATGCCTGCTGTGCACCGTCTGCCATAGCATCAAAGATATCTCTGAAAGACATACGGGTTGTTTTTCGAAGCGTTGCTACAATTATTGTAAGGAATATTGTGAAGATCGCGGCTCTTGGTATTGGCATATTCATGAATAACATGACAATCAGACCGATGATAGGGATGAGCAAATGACCCCTTTCAAGCAATACTTCCTTGACTCTTGGCAAATCAGCTTTAGGTATCCCCTTCAGATCACGCTTTCCAGCACGATAATGGACTTGCAGAATTACTGCGAAGTAATACAATATTGCAGGTAAGACTGCTGCGAGTGCGATAACCCCATAGTTAATTCCAGTGGTCTCGGCCATGATAAAAGCACTGGCACCCATAATCGGAGGTAAAATCTGCCCGCCGACCGAGGCGCTGGCCTCGACTGCTCCTGCAAAATTTTTATTATAGCCAACTTTTTTCATTAGAGGGATTGTAAACGCACCGGTACTTACAACGTTCGCCACTGCCGCACCATTGATACTCCCCATAAAACCGCTGGATACAACCGCAACTTTTGCCGGGCCGCCTTTATTTGCGCCTGCAAGTGCCATCGCGAGATCATTGAAAAACTGTCCCATTCCTGACTTTTGAAGAAAAGCCCCAAAAAGTATGAACAGGAATATGAAGTTTACTGAAGCGGCAATCGCCGTGGAATATAGTCCTTCAGTACTCAAATATAATTGGCCGAATATGTCCCCTGTACTGTAGGGTCTTGTCAGCATCATATTTGGAAGGAACTCCATATGACTGATAAAAGGATAAGCTAAAAATACAAGAGCAAGGATTGGCAGGATGAGACCGGTCACTCTTCTCGCCGCTTCAAGTATCAACACTACAGTCAGTATGGCCATTGCAATATCCATATTATTAGGAATACCGCCGCGTTCTGTCATAATTGCCTGATACTCTGTAAAAATATAGATTGCAGTGTAAAGACTCAGTGCAGCTAATATCCAGTCCAGGATAGGCAACTTTGTCCGGTTCTGCTTTTTAAACATGGGAAAGAGCATGTAAACAAGTGTGAGACCGACTGCAACGTGAATTGAACGCTGCTGAAGCGCCGGCATGGGATTGAACACCATATATAAATGGAATAATGAGTACAGTACAGCGACAAGAGTGACAATCCAAAAAATAGTTTTACTGTCAAACTGTCTGGTAGTTGAATCCTTATCATATTTCTCGAGGACTTCTTGTGTATCCGGTGCGACTGTTGGTTCTTTTGTCATATTAACCCCCCTGTTAATTGCAAAAATAAAGGCCGGTTTTCGATACTGACTTTAACGGAGATGTTTGAATCAAACATCTCATAAAGTAAATGCTCTTGATCATTCTGAATGATTTTAGTCTTTACATTTTCTGAAACATTCATATAAAGATTGGGATAGGTGTCGTTAACCGTGAATTTAACGTAGCCGTCATCTGTGATTTCAGGTGGTTCTTCAGAGTATGAAGGAACGCCGGCACCAAAAGTTTTAAAATAGGTTTCTGTCAGAAGCAGATTATTATCACGAACTTCATATACCTCATACCATTCTTCATGTTCAATCGAGTGAATCCAGTGCAATTCAAATGTTTCAGCTTCCAAATAAACAGGCTCATAGCCTTCAGCTTCAATAACAAGTGAAGACTTCGGCCAAATTAAAAATAAGAGGAGCACTATAACAATGCTCCCGGATAAAATCCATCTTATTTTACTGCTCATCGTAGAATCGTTGTGCGCCTGGATGTACATCTATTACCATGCTCTCCACTGAGTTTTCAATACTGATATCAGCAGCTGCCTGATGTGAATTCTCGAGTGAGTCCAGATTTTCGAATAAATATTTGGTCAAGTTATAGACGTCGTCTTCACTGATGTCTTCCCTTACTACTAAAGCATTCATAATGGCTACTGTAGGTACAGCCTCTTCATTACCATAAGTATCTGCCGGAATCTCCATGGATTCGAAGTAATCTTCCTCCATCCCTTCTACTACTTCAGGATCGATGGAAACCACTTTTAAATCAATAGAGTTTTCCAGTTCCATAACAGAAGCGTTTGGCAGACCACTTGTCAGAAATGCGGCATCCAGCTGGCCGCCTCTGATGGCTTCAGCTGCCTCAGCGTAACCCAAATAATCGACATCCAGGTCGTCATATGACATATCATGTGCATCAAGTACAGATCTTGTCGCAATCTCTACACCTGAATTTTGGTCACCGACCGCAACTCTTTTTCCTGCAAGGTCTTCCACACTGTCAATTCCAGCGCTTTCAGAAGTGATAAGTTGTACGAAGTTCGGGTAAAGTGCAGCAACCTGCTGCACATTCTCAATCGGCTCGTCGAATGATTCTTCACCATTGATAGCCTGAACAAGCGCATCACTCATAACAAATGACATTTCAACACTTTCCTGATTCATAAGATTCAGGTTTTCAGCAGACGCACCTGTTGTCTCTGTCCTGGAGTTCACTCCAAATTCATTACTGTAACCGTCCGCTAAAGTAGTGGCAATGATATTGTACGGTCCTGAGGAACCGCCTGTCGCAATTGTGACAATGTTAGTTTCAAGTTCTGCTGAACCATTGTCTCCGTTTTCTGTGGATCCGTCTGTTTCTTCAGTGCCTTCCTCTGCCGTTTCGGAATCTCCGCCATCATCCCCGCAGGCAGATAAGAAAAGACTTGCAGCGAGAATGACACTTAAGTACTTGCTAAATTTCATAAATTTATCCCCCTTTATCTTATTAAGTAAAATTATAGCAGAGCCTTCACCAAATGAAAACGCTATCTGTCAGAATTGACAAACTATTATCATATTTGAAATAAAAACCATACTCCATAATTTTATTACGAAATATGGTTTATGGATAAAAGCTATTCTTCTATAATCGCAACCGGGTTACATATGCTCGCGTCTCTTCCGACGATTCTTAGCGGTGTACAGTAAATTTTTTTGATTGTTTTATTAACGACCGGTTCGAGGTTTACATCTTCATAAATCAGTATCGTTTGATTCGGCCCTGCAGGGTCCAAAAATGCTTTATGAGTTCTGAAGTTATTGGTCTTTCCAATGGGGATATTTTCGATGCTCAGTGTATCGATGGCTACGGCTTTCACCTTTGGCAGGTGCTCTCTGATATATTCAGCAGCTTCGGGGCTGACTGTAGAAAAGCCGTTGGAATAACTTTCAAAGTCACTGTTTCTTTTCTTATAAGCATGTGTGTTAAATATCAGTATATCCGCTTCGTGGAGGTGTTCACCGTATTCTTTCAACTGTTCTATTGTGATCAGTTCGTTTTCTTTTTGAGCGGGCACATCAATAATTAAAGGATTGTCATATACGAAATTTTCTGCAGGTATACTGTCAATGCCGACACTTTCATCACTGAAGTGATGAAAAGGCGCATCTACATGCGTACCGGCATGTAAATATGTTGTCAGTACACTGCCGTTCCAATGGTCGCCTTCTTCCTTATTTTCTCTCAATTCGACTTTTACTTCGGGGAGACCCGGAAAAACCGGACTGCCCTCATAAATCGGATAGCCCAGGTCAACATACTTTTCTGTCATCATTGATTCCCTCGTTTCTTTTAATAGTATTAAAACACTGATGACTGTATACGTGGATTGTTGAAGATAAAGCAGCGATGAGTCAGTTTATTTTCTGAAAATTGTGATGTTACAATATGATAACATATGTAATGAAAGCCGTTCCAACAGTAAAAATTAAATTTTATTTCGGCAGAAGAGAATGTATACTGGGATATGAATAGATAATACTATCCGTAAAGGAAGTTATATAAATGACTAACAGATACAGGCAGGCACAAAGGGCCACAATCATAGGCATAGTCGTCAACATTATCCTGGCGATTATAAAAGGAATTGGCGGAATAATGGGAAACAGCCGTGCACTTATTGCGGATGCTGTTCATTCGGCCTCGGATGTCATCAGTTCGGTGGCTGTCTTTATCGGTATCAGAGCTGCACAAAAGCCGCCTGACAGGGAGCATCCATACGGTCACGGGAAATCTGAGAATGTTGCTACACTAATAGTGGCGATTCTGCTGGTCGTTGTCGGTTTTGAAATCATGTATAACTCAATCTCTTCAATCTGGACTGAAACGGCCAATGAAGTGACATCCATGATGGTGCTTTACATCATTATTTTCTCGCTTGTCATCAAAGAAGTGCTATTCCAGTATAAGTATCGTCTCGGCAGGAAAATCAGCAGTCCTGCATTGATCGCCGATGCCTGGCATCATCGTACGGATGCAATATCATCTGCGGTTGCACTGTTCGGTGTCGGTCTGACTATAATAGGTTCCCGTTTTGATATCCCCTACCTCATTTACTTCGATCCAATTGCGGGTGCCGTCATTGCAATCATCATCATGTACATGGGTTTTCAATTGGCCAGGGAAGCTGTGAGTATGACACTTGAAGTCGTGTTGAACGAAGATGAGACAAGGGACATGATGATGACAGTAAAAGCTGTGGAAAAAGTTGTAAAGATAGACAGCCTCAGTGCCCGTTCACACGGTTCGTATGTCATCGTGGATATTAAAATTTCGGTAGATGCGAACATCACAGTGGAAGAAGGTCACAGAATCGCACGGGATGTGAAACAGAAACTCATCAAAGAGCACGATATAGTAAGAGATGTCAATGTGCACGTCAACCCGTATAATCTTGAGAATAAGAGCGAAATTTAACAGAAAAGAAACCCGCTTCATTGAGGTCTATTATCATCGGCCTTAAAGGAGGACGACTATTAAATGAATCACTGGGATGAAAAATTTAAGAGTGAAGATTACATTTATGGTATCGAGCCCAATGAATGGATCCGCTCTGTTTTTAATGAAAAGGGAAACCTGGATATTGCACTGCTTGCTGAAGGTGAAGGCAGAAATGCTGTATATCTGGCAGATCTCGGGCATGAAATTACCACTTATGATTATTCCAAAGAAGGCATCGAAAAAACGAAGCGGCTCGCTGCTTCAAAAGGCGTTGATGTGACTGCCAATCTGCAGGATATTACCGTTAAAGAAGCCCTCCCGTCCAATTTTTACGATGCTGCTGTCTGTGTTTTTGGGCATGTGCCAAAAGAAGGCAAAGAAACGATGTTTTCCAATATGATCAACAGTGTAAAGTCTGGCGGTATGATTGTTTTTGAACTGTATTCAAAACAGCAGTTGGAATTCAAAACCGGCGGACCGCCAAGCATCGACATGCTTTTCAGTATTGATGAAATTGAAAGTTATCTTGAAAACTTTTCAGTCGATATTATCAAATTGGGAGAAGTCATCACGGAAAGGCGTGAAGGAAAGATGCACAATGGTAAAAGTGCCGTTATTCAGGGTAAAATTTAAAAAAAGTAAATATGTAATAAAAAATCACTTCCACAAACATTCTTTCAGATTATGGAAGTGGTTTTTTATTATATTTCCTGATCTTTTGATTCCATCAGTTTATTATAAGATTCCAAATACACTTTTTCCGCATCGGACGCTCTTTCCCTTGAATTCATCGCCCGGTGCCAGAATGGGTATAGTGCCTCCGGGGCAGTGAGGTCATTGATCTGTGCAATATCCTGATCGGTGAGCTGAAGGTTATAAGATGCGACATCTTCATACCATTGTTCATTATTGCGTGCACCGATAATGACTGAATCAACGTTCGGCCTGTCCCGTACCCATGCAAGAACGATCTGCGTGACGGTGGCGTTATGCTTCGATGCGATATCTTTCAGCATGTCAACGAGATCATAAAACATTTCTTTATCTTTGATATAGGGTTCCGGCCAGCCTTCACCCTGGCGGGTGCCGGGTTCGGCTTTTTTGTTTCTGGAAATTTTTCCTGTAAGCAGCCCTTCACCAAGCGGGGACCAGATCGTATTGCCGATGCCGAGCTCCTGCCCTGCCGGCAGCAGTTCGTACTCTGCTTCACGTGATTCCGGGGTGTAATAAATCTGGTGAGCAACCGGCGGTGCGAGATTATTCTCCACAGCATACGTATGAGTTTTTGCCAGCTGCCACCCGCTGTAATTCGACACACCCCAGTAGCGGATTTTACCCCTCTTGATGAGATCGTTCATTGCATGGACGGTTTCTTCAACAGATACTTGGCCGTCCCATGTATGCACATAATATAAATCAAGGTAGTCCGTCCCGAGTCTCTGTAATGATTCATCGACGGAAGCTTCGATATTGATTCGGGTCGCTCCGACATCATTCGGATTATCAGACATCCTGAAACCTGTTTTGCTCGCAATCGTCATCTCTGTGCGCTTGCTTCTGATTGCTCCGCCCAGCACTTTTTCTGCATCGCCTTTTGCATAAAGATTCGCGGTATCAAAATGGTTGATGCCATTATCCAGTGCATAATCCACCATATGATCTGCCGTGTCCTGATCCATATCAGCTGCAGGTTCAAATCCTTTAGTGCTGCTGAACGGAATGGTTCCGAGCGCATATTTGGAAATGTTCAATCCTGAGCTGCCAAGTAATGTGTAGTTCATCATAAATCCCTCCATTACTTATAAATTCCCCGGGAAATAAATGATTAAACCGGAATAGTGGAGAGCGCCTGTGCAAGGTCTTCTTTTAAATCTTCAGAACTTTCAAGGCCGATGGACAGGCGCAGCAGATTATCCGGCGCCATCGTCAGTTCTTTTTCAACGGAAGCGCGGTGTTCGATGTAAGTATGTGTGCCCCCGAGACTCGTTGCCTGTGTAATGATTTTGACCGTGTTGGCGATTTTCAGTGCATCCTTCTCGCTGCCTTTGACTTTAAAGGACAGCAGGCCGCCGAAATCGTTCATCTGTTTTTTTGCAATTTCATGTCCGGCGTGGCTTTTCAGACCGGGATAATAAACAGCTTCAACCTTCTCGTGAGCTTCCAGGAAGTCAGCAATGATTTTGGCGCTGGTGCACTGCATCATCACTCTGGCTGACAGTGACTGGACACCGCGAAGTGCAAGCCAGCTGTCAAAGGAAGACGGCACAGCACCTTTGGCATGCTGCCAAGTTCTTAGATTTTTCAGCATGTCATTATCTTCTCCGGCAATTACAGCGCCGAGCAGAAGGTCACTGTGGCCGCCGATATATTTTGTCACCGAATGCAGTGAGAAATCGACACCGAGTGAGAGCGGCTGCTGAAGCACCGGTGTTGCAGCAGTATTGTCGATCACTGAATATGCCCCGGCCTGCTTTGCCATGTCGGCAACAGCTTTAATATCAATGATTTTAATTTGAGGATTTGAAGGTGTCTCCATCCAGACCAATCCTGTCGGCGCACTTTCAATAGTGCTTTTCACCATATCAAGGTCTGTCATGTCCACTGTGACGATATCGTATCTTCTGCCGATATCCGTCTCCATCAGCATAGTGCGGACACCAAAGTACATATCGTCCGCCATGACGATTCTTTTAGGTTTTTCCTCAGGCAGCGCCTCGATGACCGATGATATTGCCGCCATACCAGAGGCATAAGTCACACAGTCACAGCCATTCTCAAGCGAGGTCAGACATTCTTCAAGCGAACGACGGTTTGGATTATCTCCTCTGCTGTACATGAATCCATCTGTATAAGAACCATCAGCCGAGCGCTCATATGTAGTTGAAAGGTGAATCGGTGTAGTTACAGCTCCTGTCGTCGGATCGATTTCGCGTCCGGCATGGACAGCTTTTGTTTCAAAACGCATATATATCCCTCTTTTTTTCATAATATATCAACATTATATAGGTTATTGACAGACTAATCACTAAATTCAAAATAAAAAAGCCTGAAGAAGGCCTTTTTATTTAACGGAAATACTATGTTTTCCCTAAATATTGATTACCATTCCGGCTTCAGCGAGTTGTATATTTTCATTTCCATGGTGTTTTGCACTATCGAGTAATACATCCAGTGCACCCCGGTGAGGCAGGTTTGTTAAAATCGTCAGCCCGGCATCGGCTTTCGCAGCAAGTAAACCTGCTTCCCCTGCATTCATATGACCTTCTGACCGTGCATCAAAGCCTTCATAAAAACTGCAGTCGGCAAGCAGCAGATCGGCCCCAAAAGCAAACCGGATCAGCCCGGTATTGTAACTTGAGTCCGAGGTGTATACGAGTGTTGAACCAGAATCATCCACTGCCCTGACTGCATAAGTTTCTCCTGGATGCGTATTGCGGTGGAAATCAAATTTGAACGGGCCGATCTCAAATTTACTGTTCTTTTTAATCATATGAAACTTGCTGTACTTTGCCCGTTTCATCAGTCTGACCGGTCCACCGCTTTCCGGACCATACAGGTTCAGATGCTGGTTACGGTGATTAAATCTTCCGGCGAGTCTCCGTGCCAGCATGAATGCTTCCAAATCTGCAGCATGGTCATGGTGATAGTGCGTCAGTATAATGTGATGGATATCATGAATGTTGATGTAATCCTGTACGTGTGCCGCAATGCCGCTTCCCGCGTCAATGAGTATTGTAACCCCGTCCTTCTCCAAAAGGTAACCTGAAGTGGCTTCATTAGTTTTAGGGAAACTGTTCCACAGCCCGACAATAGTAATTTTCATGGCCTCATCTCCCAGTCCCGTTTTATTATATATACCCGTTGTGCCCCATGACCAAGCAAAAAATTCACCTGTATATCTAAATTTCAAAATCTCTGCTGTTTAATTTTTAGTATAGTTGTTGCCCTTACGTTAATCGCAAGGGGATTAAAATGAATCCATAAAAAACTCCTGAGAAATAATTTCTCAGGAGCTGAATTTGGATAATATATTTTATTGATCAGATTTGTCATTTTTCATTTTGTCTATCAATCTCTGCATTTCATTGATGTAGTCTTCTTTTGATTCGGTATTGCCGTACTCTTCAATTTCAGGTGCTTTTTCTTCATCAGGGTGGTGATAATCGTAATTCTGATCATCATCCGATTGAGTCATTTCCTGTGCTTTTTCACGTTGGTTCGCATCAATTTCTTTTTGCGTAATGACCTGACCCTCAGGTGTCATATATTTTTTATGCATATTGCGTGTTTCTTTATCTATATAGCTGTAGAAAATCGGTATGACGAACAGTGTGAAGATGGTACTGCTTGTAAGCCCGCCGATGACTACCGTACCCATCGGTGCGATCATATCTCCGCCTTCCCCGATACCCATGGCAAGTGGCAGCATACCGAGGGCCGTAGTGAGGGCAGTAATGAGAATTGGTCGGAAACGGTGCTGTACACTGATTTCCAATGCTTCCAGTGTCGGAATGCCTTTTGCTTTTTGCTGATTGGTATAATCCACAATGAGTATGGAGTTATTGACGACGATACCGAGCAGCATAATAATACCCACGAATGAAACGACGCTCAGTGGACTATTCGTAAGAAGTAATGCAGCCATGACACCTATGATACTGAGCGGCATCGCAATAATGACGATGAATGGATGTTTAAATGATTCGAACTGCGCCACCATTACAAGGTATATGAATACTATTCCTAAAATTAGAGCGAGTACCATCTGCGGCAGTGCATCCGACAGCATTTCCAGATCTCCGCCTATTGTATAGGAAGTTTCATCACTATAGTCCGCACCGGAAATAATATCCTCA
Organism: Lacicoccus kunmingensis DSM 17847; assembly: GCF_059568765.1. NCBI lineage: Bacteria > Bacillati > Bacillota > Bacilli > Caryophanales > Salinicoccaceae > Lacicoccus > Lacicoccus kunmingensis. The sequence goes on from NZ_JCANUC010000007.1 coordinate 56,782, forward strand.
ACGTGTGCCCCTGCCTGATTTAAAGACATGTTTGAATTGTAAGTGACAGTAATTTCACTGGTCTCTTCCATGTCGTCTCTTGTAATTAACGGGAGCATCTCAGCTTCTTCGAGATCTGCGACTTCGCTGATTGCGATATATTCACCTTCAGCATTTGGAATTTCAATGCTTTCGAAGTTTTCAATGCTGTCCAGATACTCAGAAGGGTATTTGACAGAGATGGAAAGGAAGTCCTCTTCGCTTTCGACCGTTGTCGCCTGGATGCCGTTTGACGCTTCGTAAAGCGCAGAACCGATCTGTGCCGGCTGAAGACCGTTTTCTCTTGCAGCTTCTCTGTCGACAACGACCTGCAGCTCTTCGACCATATCTTCACGTGTGGAGGTTACATCTTCGATGTCACTGTCTGCTTCTAATTCATCGATGATGATTGCCTCTGATTCTTTCAGTCTCTCCGAATTGTCATCAGAAATATTGAAGGTCATCGTATTCGGTTCAGCACTCATACCTGACTGGGACATCGGTATCACATTAATATCCGCGGATTCATCAAGAGCTTCTATATCATCTTCAATACTGCTGATGAAATCGTTTGTTGTGACACTGCGTTCATCCGGACTGACGAGAGTTGCTGTAACGTTAGCCTGGTTATTTGTTTCGGACATCATCATGGGTTGAGTGGACCCGATATTACTTAAATAAATATCCACTTCAGAATGATCTTCCAGTTCTGCTTCGATACTTTCAACAGTTTCTAAAGTGTCCTGATAAATTGTGCCTTCTTCTTTTTCAATTTCAATTGTGAATGCACCTTCGTCACTTTCAGGCATCAATGTCAGCCCTTGTACATATATGCCGAATATACCGGCAAACATTAACAGTGCAGTGATGATCAGTACAATGACCCGGTGGTTCAAAGTCCAGCGGGAGAATTTTCTCAAGACTTTCATGTATGGCCGTTCACTTCTGAGTGCTTCAAGATTTTCCTTAGGCGCTTTGAGTATGCGACTCGCAAGCATCGGAACAACAGTCAAAGCAATGAATAGTGAAGCGAATAAACTGAACACGACTGTGATTGCCAGTGGTGTGAACAGCTGGCCGACCAGACCGCTGACAAATACTACAGGAAGAAATACAGCACCTGTAGTCAGTGTCGCCGCAATGATTGCAGAAGCGACTTCCCTGGCTCCTTCACTTGCTGCGCGTTTGGGATCTTTGCCCATGGACAGATGTCTGTATATATTCTCAATCACAACGACCGAGTTATCGACCAGGAGACCGATACCGAGCGTCAGTCCCCCGAGTGTCATTAAGTTTATACTGATATCCGTAAAGAAAAGCAGTGCGAATGTGGTAATGACAGAGAACGGTATGGCGAGACCTATAATTAAAGGCGCCTTCAGGTTTCTAAGAAACGCAAAGAGTATGACCATCGCGAGCACTGCACCCAGAATCAGGGCGGTGTAAACACTGTTGATGGAGATATCGATGAATTCACCTTCATCATATAAAGTTTCCACGTTCAGGTTGCTGAATTCATCTTCATCCAGCTTTTCATCTAAAACTTCATTAAATTCCTTATTGACATTTGAAGCATTCGCGTCGGAAGCGAGCATGACATCAATGGAAAGCGCATCTTCCTGATTCAGACGCGTAATGGAATTGTCATCCTCACTTTCGATTGAAACGTCTGCGATATCGCTCAGTGCCAATGTCCCTCCGTCAGGCAGGTCAGTAATGACAAGCTCCCTGAGTTGTTCGACACCGTCGATGGCACTGATGGTGCGGGTGGAAATGGATTCGCCCGCCTCTTCATCCACAATGGTAGCGTTGGGGATAGAAATATTATTGGCTTCTATTATGGAAGCAACATCGGATTGACTGAGTCCATATTCTGAAAGTGCGTCAGTGTCCAGATTCACCTGAATCTCTTCGACGACATCGCCGTTCAGAGTGATTGAAGCGACGCCTTCAATATTTTCAAGTTCTGAAATCAGGTCATTCACCTGATCCTGATATTCAACGACTTCTTCCCCGCTCGATGATACAGCCATCTGTATACTTGGCATCATCGATATATCGAATTCAAGAAAAGACGGCGCACCTGCCTGTTCAGGTAAGTCAGCACTGTCCATCGCTTTTGTTATATCATTTTCAACATCCTCGATAGACATGTCGTAACCAAATTCCAAAATGACGATGGAAGAACTTTCCTGTGATTGAGATTGGATATTGGTTAAGCCGTTCAGCGAAGACAGTTCTGTTTCCATGGGCTTAGTAACATCTTCCATAACTTCTTCAGGACCAGCGCCCTGGTATGTTGTGGCTACAGCTGCGATTGGCGGCTGGATGTTCGGCATCAGCTGCAGAGGCAGTTGTGTCACTGACACACCTCCAAGTAACATCAGAATAATCATAATTACGATTGTGAATTTAGGCCGTCTTATGGAAAAATCCGATAATTTCAAATTATTTTCGCTCCTTATTTTTATGTGTTTATTATTTGTAATCGTTTATTTGTTTTAACCCAACACCGTGTTGTACAATATTAAATACTACCGATATTACGCTATTCTATCAACAAACAATCTTTGGCAAAGTGTTGAAAAGAGGGAATTATGTCGAAAATGAGTCAGACAGAAGAGACAAGAAAAAACTTGATTGAGGCATTCTGGGAGTTATACAAGGAAAAACGACTAATGAAAATAACAGTCAAAGAAATTACAGATAAAGCGGGCTACAACCGCGGCACATTTTATACTTATTTCTCTGATGTGTATCAAATTCAGGATATACTAAAAAAATCTCTAATACCAGAAAAAGATATGATATTGGATCCTCTGATGTCACTGGAGAAAAGCGGGGGTAAAATATTTGAATCATTTGAGAAAACGAACGCTTATATACAGGAGAATAGCGAAAAGATAGCTGTTATGATTGGTCCTGAAGGTGATCCGAGTTTTGTTCATGAATTTAAGAAAGAGATAAGAGAGATTATCATGAGTTATGTTTACGAAATCGGTATTAAAGAACCCGGGAAGTTTGAGTATATTATCGAATACGAGATATCCGCGCTGATCGGCATATTCCAGTTATGGATGGAAAAAAATGAAGATATGGATGAATATGCACTGGCTGAGCTGATGGAAGAGGTTTCAAACAGCGGTGTCACATCCATGATGGAATCCATGCTGAATGATAAAGCATAAAATAAAGCACCTCTTTACCAAAAAAGGTAAGAGGTGCTTTATTATTTTATTCAGCCGGCTCGAGTTCTTCAATGGATTCGATATCCATATACTCAGGAACCACAATACCATTTCTCGTATCTGTAGAGTTAGGACCTAAGTCCTCAAAGTTTCCTTCATGCTCTTCATAGTGATGGCCTTGTGTTACAGGCAGCCACGGCGCAACGGTTGCATCTGCTTCGCCGTTTGCGATGGCCTGGAATACGATTGCAGGGTCGACATCAGTGACAGTCACTTCATAACCCAGTTCTTCCAGTACTGTGCGCACAACTTGAGCGGAAGCAACTTCCGATTCCCAGGACATGGATACAAGTTCGAATGGTTCACCGTCCACTGGTTCAATACCATCCACCCACTCGTCTACTTTATTCTGGTTATTGTCCACCCATTCTTCTGCGGCTTCAGGGTATGAGCTGTCTTCTCCTTCATACATGACCTGTTCCATATCTTCGAGATCCCAGGAGAAAGCGTCAAGCATCTGGTATGCTTCAGGTTTATCTTCCTCGAGTCCAAGACGGGCGATCGTATGTACATCTTCTGTTTCACCCATTCCGCCTTCAGGATCATCAAGATATTTCAAATCAAATTCAACAAATTTATAATGCGGTGACCAGCCAGTGATAAATATAGGCTCTTCGTTGTCAATCGCATCTCTCAGTTCTGTCATCATACCGCCTGTGGAACTCTCTTCCAGAGTCCAGCCGTCAAGATTATCGTAAGTGTCCAAAGTGTTATGAGCGAGTTCAGTGATGCCTGCACCCGGTTCAATGCCGTAGATGGTGTAATCGACTGCTTCACTGTAGTTCACATCTTCTCCATCGCCTTCTGCGTCTGCAGAACTGTCATCACTGCCATCACTGCCATCACTGCCTTCTCCGCCGCATGCTGCGAGTACTAAAACTAAAGTAAACACTGTAAACAGACCTAAAAACTTCTTAATGAGAAATCCCTCCATAATTTTGAAAATACAGAAATTTATATGCGTTATTAACCTTATCACAGTAGGTATTGGTGTCAAGGTCATGGGGAGGGCCCATCTTTTGTTTCAGTATGGGGTTGATGAACGGTCCGAGCCTATTTGTACCGGCATCCGGTTTGTTATGAAAAAGACCGGAACAAACGTCCCGGTCCTGGCATAAAATCAGTATGATGAATTGTATCCGATAATTCCCTTTGTCACATGGCCGTCTTCAACTTTCAATGCAAGTTCGTTTTTGTCGGCGTCGTTTTCCTGCCCGCCTAAAAGATATACGTAGGTGTCATAAGTGCCGTCGTGGCCCTCGTGTACTTCATAATCATTTCCGTAAACGTCTATAACATCTTCAACCGGGAGCTCATCCGGCTTTATAGGGAAATCAACTTTTGTGGAACTGATGGCATCCCCGTGTAAAGTGATTTTCTGGTCATAAACTTCTTTTGTCTCAACTAATCCGCCATCTTCTGAACTTTCGATGTAATCTCTTTCTGAAGCTTCAATATTATATCCGTTAAAATTTAACTTGCCGTTTGTTTCCAATGTTTTTTTAAAATCAGAATCGAGGACAAAACTGCCGTCCCCTTGTCCTGTGTCACCTTTATAATTATAGTTGTGGGATTCAGTTTCCGATGCTTCTGCTGTATTCGTTTCATTTTCCTGGTGAACAGCATCTGTACCAACGACTAAGGAAGCTGCCACACCTGCTGAAGTCAGTACTTTTAACAGTGCGTGTTTATTCATATGGAACATCTCCTGTATTTAATCTATATTCAATTTTCAACAAGAGTATTACATATTATGAAGCGGGCGTGCAATGAATAACTGTGAACTGTCATAACAATTCAATTATTTTCTGAATTTAATCTGTTCCCAATGAAAATCTCATAATTTACAAGTACAATTGAACAAACCAGTATTTTTATTTTAAACGGCAGGTGAGGATATGACTGAGATCAGGCTCAGAAAAAATAAACTGATGATTGACGAGCCACTGAATATTAAAGTATACACTTCGGAACAGGAACAACAGGTCACCGTCCGGATGGAAGTTGATGACGATGAACAAAAGACCTTTCATTCATACGGCGATTTCACATCAGATGAAAGTTATGAAATAGATTTAAATACAGCAGTTCCTGTAAATGGCACTTATCAACAGGCTGATGGGGCGGGTCTGCTTTGGTCGATGATCGGCAAAAAAAGAAATAAAGACGATTATTTCGTTAAGAAAACAGACAAAGATCTGGAAGCGACGCTGTACGTGACTGCCGACGATAAGATCCAGGCGACAGAAGTTGTCACACTCCAGTTCAAAAACGATTCGATTGAAGAGCTTGAGTTGGAAAACTCTGTTATAAAGGGCAGTCTGTATGCACCCACAGAACCGGGTCAATATCCGGCTGTCATGATTTTAAGCGGATCCGACGGCGGCAATGAAGCCCATGCTGCATCATTTCTTGCGGGTAAAGGCTACCTTGTACTCGCATTATCCTACTTTAATGATGAAGGGTTGAATGAACATCTGGAAAATATCGATCTTGCTTATTTTAAAACGGCTGCCGATTATTTATCCAACCACGATAATAGCAACGGTAAAGTCAATCTGGCCGGCTACTCCAAAGGCGCAGAGCTTGCATTGCTGCTTGGGAGCACATTTAATTGTTTTCAGTCCATTGTGGCGGGTGCGGCTTCGAATTATGTCACTTCCGGCATGAAAGGTGGCATATTTGCACCTGTTCCGGGGTGGTCACATAAGGGTGAAGCTCTTCCTTATCTGAAAATGAAATTCCCCGTCAGCTTCATGTTTTCCACAATTAAAAATTATATAAGGAAACGCCCGATGTACTTTCTTGAAATTTGGAAAAAATCCTTAAGCAGAAAGAATGTATCTGAATATAAAATCAATTTGGATAAAATAGATGCACCTCTCCTGATAATTTCAGGAGGGGATGACAAGTTATGGCCATCAGAGAATTTCAATAATGAAATTCAAGCGGAAAGAAATAATGAAAATGATTGTTATCTTTCATATAAAAAGGCAGGACATTTTATTTCTTTCCCATACAATTTCTATCAACTGCCTGCCAATGTTCTTATGGATCTTGATGGCATGATTATAGATTTTGGCGGTACAAAGCAAGAAAACGCCAAGGCTGCGGAAGACTCGCTGACAAAAATACTTGCATTCCTCGACCAAAATAATATTTAAGATATTTTAATTTAAATCATATGAACTTCACTGTGTTTATATACAATACGCATATAAGCACCTGGCATATGGTAAACTGAAACCATCTTTTTAATCAGTTTTATACCATACGGAAATCAGGTGATGCTGTCTATGACAAAGAAAGATTATGCAACGCTGGCTGCTGAAATTATTGAACTGGTTGGCGGAAAAGAGAATATCGACAGTGTGATTCACTGTGTGACCCGTCTCCGCTTTTATCTGAAAAATCCTTCCAGGGCAAATACTGTAAAGATGGAGGCACTGGACGGAATAATGGGTGTGGCTGAAGCCAGCGGGCAATACCAGGTGGTCGTCGGTCCCGCTGTTGATGATATTTATAAAGAGGTGTCAGCAAGATTGCCTAAAGCAGAAACTGACGGGTCAGACAGGGAATCAGATTTGGGTGCAATCGGTCAGGCAACTTTTTACGGCAGTATCAAAAATAATTTTAATAAATTCATCGGTCTGATTACAGCGTCAGTCATGCCTGTAATCAATATTCTGGCTGCTGCGGGCATTATAAAAGGTCTTCTAGCAGTGCTTACAAGCTTTGATCTGATTACAGAAACAAGCAATGTCCATTTGATAATCAGTGCTATGACAGATGCGGTGTTCTACTTCCTGCCTATTCTTGTCGGTTTTAACGCAGCGAAAAGACTGAATGGCAACCCACTTTTAACAGCTGTCATCGGCGGGGTCATCATCCACCCTTCCATATTGGAAGCGGCAAATGCTGATGCGGGTGTATTCTCAATCGGAACGTTCGAATTTCCTTTCGTCGCCTATACATATTCGATATTTCCGATGATTCTGGCAGCCTGGATGATTAAAAAACTTGAGGATTGGCTGAAGACTTGGGTTTCATCCTATATTCAGTCGATCTTCATACCGATGGTCGTCATTGGAGTTGTTTCCTCAATCACAATCATTATTACAGGTCCTGTGCTGGTCGGCCTGTCATCGGGTCTTGCGAACGGGCTTGAAACTCTGCTGAATGTAAATGCACCGGTCTTTGGCGCGGTCATCAATGGATTTTATCAAATTCTGGTAGTGTTCGGACTGCACTGGGGGATCATCCCGGTCTATGTCAATGACTTTGCCACGCTTGGATACAGTTACCTGTCCGCAATAGTCAGCATGACGATTGTGGGACAGGGCGGTGCGGCACTTGCTGTCGCTGTAAAATCCAAAAAGACTGAAATTAAAGAGATTGGATATGCAGGAGCTTTCTCAGCGTTTTGCGGTATTACAGAGCCGGCAATCTATGGAATCAACCTCAGGTTCAGGAGACCATTCATATGTGCCAGTATTGCCAGTGCCGCTGGAGGATTGCTGACAGGCCTGTTCGGTATAAATATGTGGAGCATTATAGGATCGATTATCGGTCTGCCCTCATTCATCGATCCGGAAAACGGTATGACAGCAAATTTCTGGTATGCAGTCTTTGTCACGTTCTTTACTTTGTTTTCAGCGTTTATATTGACTTATATTTGGGGATACAACGATAAAATGGTCATGGAAAAGAAACGTGAAAAGCCGAAAAACCCTGCTAAAGTGAATTCATCTGAATAAAATTAAAAAACAGGCGGACCCTGCTTTAGGAAGGTCCACCTGTTTTTAGTCATGTCAGATGCTGTTTGAATGTGTTATCATAATGCGCCAGTGTGAACGCGGCGTAATATGGTACTAAAGGGGTCTGTGTGAGCTCGTCTTTCCATGCTTTCTCAAACGCATTGTCAATAATATAATTTAAAACAGTCCCGTAGTAGGTGGAATCGTACACTTTGCTTAAAATATGGGGGTTGTCACTTATGAGTATACTTATAACGATTTTAAACGTGTCGTTGAATTCACCTGTATTTTTCTCAATCTGCTGAAGGAATGGCTCCATACCTTTTGTGAATTCGATGATTTTATTTCTGACTGAAATATTAACACTCTCCATTTCCTCAGGCAGCTGCAATTCGTAAAAATCAATCTCATTTTTGTTCAAGGTGAATTTATCCAATACTTCCTGTTCCATCGGATATTGAAGTTTGTCAGCCTCTATATAAACACCGTGTGTACTTTGTATCAAAGATAATTTTAATAATTCCACTTTAATAAAAGTCCGGCACAGTTCGACGATAGACAGATGATTAAATCCTTCGTCTTTAAAAGTTGTCTGAATCTCTTCGAAATGGTCAGCTTCTTTGTCCATCATGCCGGGAAGATGCCGGGAACGCATGACAAAACTTTTATAGTCCTCAGCTTCAAGCAATTGTGCCTTTGTTTTTTTATAACTGTCCATTGAAATTCTCCTCTGTTTAATATCATTGCCAGTATTTTAACATACCTTTAAATAGGTATATAAAATTAAATTCAACTGATCTCTGAAATTAACTAATTATTAGGCAAAGTACTAATATTTCGAGTAATGGAATTTAGAGGGTTAATTAATTTATTTTAATGCATTTTATAAATGGAGTGTATATAATAAATTTGAAGTGAAGTTTGTAAATGTTATATTAAATTAGTAAATATAGAGTAAAGCTTCTCAAGTACCAAAGTGGAGGTATTTAAATGGAACTCAGCCCGATGGAAGTGCTGTTCACTTTTTTAGGTGGACTCGGTATTTTTCTTTACGGTATTAAAAGCATGGGAGACGGTTTGCAGGCAGCAGCAGGAGACCGGTTACGTGAAATACTTAACCGCATGACGACAAACCCGTTTCTGGGTATTTTGGCAGGTATTATAATCACAATATTGATTCAAAGCAGTTCCGGAACTACGGCAATTACAATCGGTCTCGTTTCGGCAGGTTTTATGACTTTAAGGCAGGCAATCGGCGTCATTATGGGTGCGAACGTCGGTACAACTGTTACAGCTTTTGTCATCGGTCTTGATATCGGTGCATATGCGCTTCCTATCCTGGCCTTTGGTGTAGTGTTGCTCTTTTTCTTCAAGTCACCGAAAGTCAATAACTTCGGCCGTGTATTTTTTGGTTTTGGTGCATTATTTTACGGTTTGGAATTAATGGGAGACGGTGTTGGACCGCTTGCTGACCTCGCATGGTTCTCAGACCTTATGCTTCAACTATCTGATAATTCACTGCTCGGTTTTGCAGTAGGTACAGTACTTACGATAATCGTTCAGAGTTCAAGTGCGACAATCGCAATTTTACAGAATTTCTACATGAATGATCTGATTGATTTGAATGCGGCGCTGCCTGTTCTTCTGGGTGACAACGTCGGTACAACGATTACAGCTCTGCTGGCAGGGCTTGTAGGTACGATCGCAGCAAAACGCGCAGCGGCAGTCCATGTAGTGTTCAACTTGATCGGTGCAGTCATCTTTATGTTGATTCTGCCGCTCTTTACAATTTTTGTCGGTTATCTTGAAACCACTCTGGGGTTAAACGGCCGTATGACCATCGCTTTTGCCCACGGTTCATACAACCTGGCAAATTTGATCATTCATTTACCGCTAATTGGTTTTCTTGCATGGCTTGTTACGAAAATTGTACCAGGTAAAGATTTCTCGGAAGATTACAAACCGGTTCATCTTGATGAATCTCTGATGCTGCAGTCTTCATCACTTGCCCTTCAGGCTTCTCAAAAAGAAATCCAGCAGCTTGGGAAATTGACACTCACTATGCTTGAAGATGCCAGAGATTTCAGCGAATCGAATGATCCGAAAATAGAAAAGCAGATCCGGGAAAAAGAAAATGTCGTAGATGGTTTGAATGAGAGTATCAGAAAGTACTTACAGAACTTATCGAAGTATGATATTTCCACTGATGATGCAATCAGACAGACCACACTTCTTGAAGTCAACAGGATACTGTATAAAGTCAGTGAGCAGGTTGTCTACTTCACTGATTTGAATGTCAAAAAATATCATAAAGATATTGAACTGTCGGAATCGGCAGAAAAAGGGTTGAAAGATTTCCTGAAACACGTTGGGAAATCATACAGAAAAGCTGTGGATGCGATTGATATCTACAATCCGCAGGAAATAGAACACATTTTAACGATGAGCCAGAAAGCGACGAATATCGAGAAGAAACTTAGAAAACAGCACGTGAAACGTATGAACAAAGGAATCTGTTCTACAGACGGCGGTCATTTGTATGTGGATTTAATCAGTACTCTTGAGAGAATTGGCTATAACACAAGAAACATCATAGAACTGAGTCTTGAAGAAGATGACGGTACAGAAGAAGATCAAGTCATTTTTGATTAAAGATAATAACACTCTGCAGTTTGAGCTGCAGGGTGTTTTATTTATATTCCAGCCATGATAATGTTTTTTCTTCTCCTTCTCTAACCTGCCGATTTGAATAATTTTAAAGACTTAGGGTATTCAAATAATAAGAGAATAACACTCGATTTTCACAATAATCGTTAAAGGAGATGTTCAAAATATTTGATCTGAAAAATAATATCGCAATGGTAACAGGCGGCGCAAACGGTATCGGCAAAGGGATTGCAGAAACGTTGACCAAAGCAGGCGCCAAAGTGATGATCTGTGACATTGATGAGGAAGCTGGAAGAAGTACAGCTGAAGAAATAAATGGTGATTTTTTCAAGTTGGATGTTACAGATTCGGCCAATGCTGAACAGGTCGCAGAACAAATTCTTGATAAGTATGAAAGAATTGATATTCTGGCGGCGAACACGGGAATTTATCCTGAAGTGATGATTGAAGATATGACAGAAGCAGACTGGGATAAAATTCAGAACATCAACCTGAAGGGGCTTTTCTTTACAGCGAAACCTGTTTTAAAGGCAATGAAAAAGCAAAAATATGGCCGCTTGATTCTCACTTCATCCATCACCGGAGACATTACCGGTTACCCCGGGGGTTCCATTTATGGTGCAACGAAAGCGGGTATATTAGGTTATATGAGAAATGCTGCAATGGAGTATGCACAGTATGGTGTAACGGTCAACGCAGTACAGCCGGGAATGATCGGTACAGAAACATTGAAAAAAGAACTTGGCGTTCTGTATGACAAAGGTGCAGAAGCAGTGCCTATGAAAAGATTGGGTGAGCCGGAGGACATCGGGGCAGCCGTTGCATTCTTCGCCTCAAAAGAAGCACAGTACATCACTGCACAGTCCTTGGTTGTAGACGGCGGACAGATTGTCCCTGAAACACCTGATGTATTGGACTGAGGCACAAGGCATTCAATTTAAGCACTCCGGCTGAGCCATTACAGGTTGTATGATACAATCAGTATATTATTTAAATGATGTGAGGATATGCAAATGAATCAATTATTGGATGTATCTGATGTTAATAATGTGAAATTTACAGGTGTGTCATTCATCGATGATATTGTCGGACTCGGCGAGAAGAAGATTGCACTTGATATTAAACATTTCAGCGGCGTGAATCTTGAATCTGATAAAGTGGCGCTCATCATCAACAGGGCGTCTCTGGCCAAATTTATGGAGGGACGTAATGACATCTTGCTGGAATACGAAAACTATCCGGAATTCGACCATATGAACAGTATGATTGTCATGCTTGAATATGACTTCAACAGTATCGACAGAATCAAGCTGTTCTATAAAGATGAGCACAACCTGTCAGGTGAATATGTCATCGACACTTCCGATGAGGACATAGTGGCGATGAAGAGTGAATTTGATGATAGAGAACTGGTGTTGGAATTGAATATTAAATCATGAATCGAATACAAAAAGGGTGAAGCAAATGCTTCACCCTTTTTCATTGTCATACATTCACTCTTTGTGAATATCTGTTCTCTTTGAATTTCAATCCGAGCTCTCCGCGCAAAGTATCACTTTCATAAGTTGTATCGTAATAGCCTTTTTCAACAAGGATCGGAATGACTTTATTTAAGAAATCATCATATAATTCTCCAAGCACGTGCGGTGTAAGAACAAAACCGTCCGCCGCCTGTTCGTCCACCCACTCGATGATTTTCTCTGCCACTTGTTCAGGTGTACCCATAAACGGTGTTTGACGTGTGGTCTCTTCGAGGGCAACTTCACGCAATGTGAGATTTTCTTCTTTCGCTCTTCGTTTGATTTCATCCGTCGTAGACTGAAAACTGTTTTTACCGACCTCCCCGAGTTCTGGGAACGGTGCATCCAAGTCGTACTGTGAAAAATCATGGTGATCGAAATATCTTCCGAGATATGCGAGAGCTTCTTCTGTCGTCACCAGGTTCTGTATTTCCTTATATTTCTCCTGAACCTCTTCTTCTGTATCTCCGGTAATCGGTGATAATACAGGAAACACTTTAATGTCGTCCGTACTTCTGCCGGCATCAACAGCCTTTTGCTTCACATCTTTATAGGCATTCTGCGCCTGTTTCAGCGTACCGCCGATTGTGAACACTGCATCTGCATACTTTGCAGCAAAACCGGAGCCCTTTTTGGAGGCACCTGCCTGAAAGATGATCGGCTGACCCTGTTTTGACCGGTCGATATTGAGCGGCCCTTTAACCTGGAAGTACTCCCCCTCATAGTTGAGCTCATGCATCTTCTCTTTATCGAAGTATTGGTTATTTTCTGCGTCGCGGACGAAAGCATCGTCTTCCCACGAATCCCAAAGCCCCTGAACGACCTGCAGGTGTTCTTCGGCAATATCATAGCGGAGACTATGCTCGGGATGTTTGTCTTTACTGAAGTTGTCGGCACTGCCTTCAAGAGGTGATGTAACGACGTTCCACCCTGCACGTCCGCCGCTGATCTTATCGATGGAGGCGAGCTGCCTGGCTACAGTGAAAGGTTCACTGTAAGAGCTTGAAATCGTCCCTACAAGACCGATTCTGCTCGTTATCGGTGCGAGCGCCGCAAGTATAGTGAGCGGTTCGAAACGGCTTAGGAAATGGGGGATGGATTTTTCATTTATATACAGGCCGTCTGCCACGAAAACAAAGGAAAATCCTGCCTCCTCCGCCTTTTTAGTCACGTTCAGGTAGTGGTCGAAGTTCGTACTGGCGTCAGAGGGTACATCATCACTGCGCCATGCGTTCATATGCCCGCCCGGGCCATGAAGCATTACGCCGAACTGTACTTTTTTACTGCTCATACTATCCCTGCTTTCTCTGAATTATGAATCGTATTGGCCGGTGCCAGTGCTTCAAGTGTATGTTCACGAATTTCCGGGTCGGTCGTTGGCAGATGGAACATGAACTCATCAATATAGTTATCTTTGTTAAGGTCAGTCAATTGCGCCAGAACCTCATCCGGGCTGCCCATTATGATGTCCGGCTGCTTTTTAGCGACTTCGATCTCTTCATCTGAATTTTTCACGAAGGTCTCGGCCTGTTCCTCTGTAATCACTCTGTATTTTCTGCCGTCTTTATACAGCAATTGATAGTATTCATTTTCTTTAATCATCGCTTCTTTACTCTCTTCGTCTTCAATGACCAGTACGGATAAGGCAACGATGAACTTGCCTCTTCTTACATTTTCCTTATAATTCTGCGCGACTTCTTTTAACAGTTCTACATCATTGTTTATAAAGTGGGCAAACATATAATTGACGTTTTCTTCGGCTGCAAACAAGGCAGAACTCACACTGCCGCCCAGCAGATAAAGATCAGGCGGATGATCGGTATCCGGAGATATTTTCAATTCGTCGGCGTTTAAATGTTTGCCATGAAGGTATTTTTTCAACTGAACGAAACGGTCATTGAACGGTGCAATATCATCTTTCAGTTCATGTTGGAGCGCCTTTGTTGCATCAGGTGTACCGCCGGGTGCCTTACCGATTCCAAGATCGATGCGGCCATCAGCCAGATGGTTGATCAGCTGGAACTGCTCGGCGACATGAAATGGATTATGATGGGACAGCATGATGCCGCCTGCCCCGATATGCATCTTGGAAGTATGGGCAGCAAGATGCGAGACGAGCACTTCAGGTGCCGTGCCGATCAATGTTTTCAAGTTGTGGTGTTCAGAAACGAAAAACCTTTTGTAGCCTAGACGCTCAGCTTTCACCGCAAAGTTTATAGTATTCTGCAGTGATTCTTTAACTGTATGATTTTTTAAAATGGGACTTTGATTTAAAAGACTGAATTCCATATACACCATCCTCAATATATAGCCTACTATGTAAGTATGAATTAAAACCATAGTAACATAGTCGGAAAAAGAATCAAACCTTTTAGGTTAAAGAGACTGAAAATTTCAAGAATAAAAACCCCACCGGCCAACGTGCCGACGGGGTCAATATTGTTTTTAGCGCATGCATTTGGATTACTCGTATTCTTCCCAATATACTTTAGTCATATCCGCCATAAAGTTGTCCATCGGATCCTCCTTATCTGAGTACTCCCCTTTCAGGAAGGGTTCATAGTCATCGAGCCCGAGGTTTTTCATTCTTTCTGTTTCCTTGTGAACCTGACGTACGATATCCTTTCTATCATATTCATAATAATAGAAAGCATCTTCGTAATCCGAATGGTCTCTCAGCATTCTGGCCAGATACATGCCATCCTCGAGACTGAGTGTCGTCCCCATGCCTGAATATGGATCGGTAGTCTGAAGGGCATCGCCGATTAATGCGACTCTGCCGAAAGAAAATGTGGGAAGCATTCCAACATTAAATACGTGCTGAGGAGAGAAAGTGCTGCTTTTTAAAATCAGTTCTTTAATCGGCTCTTTAAAATCGTTAAATTTCTCAGCCAGTTCTTTTCTGAACGCATCCTCAGGTTTTTCTTCGAAGTATTTTTTAGGCACTTTTCTGTCCTGGTTTTGTATAAAAATCCAAGAAAGCCTTTCCCCGTCGGTCGGATGGTGTTTGGAAATTGTCATGTTGAAATCATCTTTGAAATAACCTGCGATATAATCATGTTCCAGAAATTTTTCTGCGTCGCCAATCTCTCCTGAAACACCCATGCCGAACACAGCCCATATGCCGTTGTATCTCAACGGTTCATAAGGAAAAATGAGCGGCCTCGTTTTGGAGTTTGTACCATCCGCTCCAATCAGCAGACTCCCGGTGGCTTCACTATCATCAGTGAAAAAAGCCGTAACGGAACTCTCATCCTGTTCCAGTGAAGAAAGTTCTTTTGAAAAATGAACTTCAATCCCCTGCCGCTGTACTTCCTGATACAGAATATCAATCATGTGGTGACGGGAGATATAGATCATATCGTCAAAAATCGAGGAGTCGATATCAAGTGTTTCACTGTCCAAAACGATTTCACCGGATGTATCTTTGAAGACGTAACGGGAAAGCTCGTGGCTGTTTTCTTTCAGCTGTTTTTCCAGTCCAAGCGTCTGCATGACATGGACACCGTTGCGGTGCAGCCCGTAACTGGCACCGACATTTTTGAATTCTGAAGCTTTTTCATATATTTCACTTTTGATTCCTGCCCTGTTGAGGAAAAGAGCCATGGCAAGTCCGCCTGTGCCGCCACCGATTATGATGATTTTATCCTCCATATAATCACTTCACTCCATTTAAAAAAGATACGATTCACATGTAAATATCAATGGGGTTATTCCCTTCCAATACAAATTTAAATAATATCGTGTAGGTGACAACCCCATATTTATGTATAATAAATATAAATGCATCAATGACTCTGAAGAAACAGGTGGTTCATATCGAGACACAATATCTACTGTTCATTGTACTGGGTTTAATGATATTCATTTCACTCGGATTAAAGCTCAATGAAATTTACAGAACAAGAAAAAGTATCAAAACCTTATGGGACAGAAAAGTATCGTTTCAAGGAGAAAAGGACTCTTTTGTTTACTATCATAATTACTTCGTCAACATTTTGGAAAACGAAGATACAGATGACAGAAATATCGTAGACGATGAAACATGGAGCGATTTGGACCTGGGACAGTTGATTGATAAGACGAATTTCACTTTTACGACCATCGGTGATGAGCTGCTGTATGCTTCACTGCGTAATTCGACTGAAGATGACGTTATCGATGAAGGTTTAATAGAAGATATCAAGCATGATGTCAGTTTCCGGGAGCAGCTGTCCTACCGGCTCGCAATGCTGGGGAAATATAAAAATTCAGATACGAGCAAATTCATGTATGAATTTTCGCCCGGACAAAAATATAAACCTTTATACATAGTGTTGTCACTGCTGCCGGTCATCGGTGTTTTTCTTTTTATATTTAATCCGATGATTGCGCTTTTGGCGATAATCACCGGGCTTGCTGCAAACGTGTATATTTCGCAGAAGCATAAAAGCTCCACCGGGTTTGATTACACGGATATATTTTACGCGCTGAACATCATTGTTACTGCAGGCCGGCTGAAGCCGGAATACAACCGTAAAGGGTTGAGGCGGCTGTCTTTACTCAGTCCTTTATTCGTCAATGATGACAGTGCACGCGAGATGAATATAGCGATTCAGCTGTTTGTCATGATGAAGAGTCTTCTCCTGATTGATTACCATATATACCATGCGATTATTAAATCGTTGAATAAAAACCATGACTTGTATAAAGCCGGCTGGCGCTATGTTTCGGCGCTTGATGTGAATTACAGTGTCGCAATGTGGCGGGAAACGCTCCCCTACTACTGTTTTCCAAAAAAGGCGGATGACTCATTCATCAAGGTGGAAGATCTCTATCATCCATTGGTGACAGAAGCGGTTGAGAATGACCTGGATTTCAATAAAGATATACTGCTCACGGGATCGAATGCCTCCGGGAAATCGACGTTTATGAAGGCGCTGGGAATCAATGTCGTTCTCAGCAATGGTTTGGACACTTCGACGAGTACGCATTTTGAATATCAGCCGGGTAAAGTGATTTCTTCTATGGATATTACAGACAGTGTGATAGAAGGAGACAGTTATTTCATCAGTGAAGTGAAATCTTTGAAGCGGATTATTGATGAAACGGAAGATTTCGAAGGCAATCTGTACTGCATCATTGACGAGGTATTCAAAGGGACGAATACTGTGGAGCGCGTTGCAGCGGCGGAATCTCTGCTCAGGTATTTGAATGGCAGTGAGAAAGTCTTCTTGATTGCTGCGACCCATGACCTGGAATTAACCGGACTGATGGCGGATGAGCTTGAGTTCTATCATTTCAGGGAAAATCTGATTGATGATGAAATTTATTTTGACTATAAAATCCGTCAGGGCGTCTCTTCCACTACGAATGCGATAGAACTGCTGAGATTGTATGAGTTCCCTGAAGAAGTGTATAAAGAGGCGAAAAGTAAAACAGCTACGGGTGCTGCAAATTCTATTAAATAAAAAAACCAGCCATTACATTCTGGTGCTCAGAAGTAATGGCTGGTTTATGATTACATTCTCGTTGGCTCAGCAGCTTCATTGCTTGTTAACGCAGTCTCTTTCTTTTTAGCCGGTACAGTGCCGAATATCAGACTGCCGCCGACGTAGATGATAAGGTTGATCATCAGCCCCCAGACGCCGCTGAATATGCCAAGCGGTGTAAGACCGAGGAAAGTGAAGGCCGCTGCAACGACTGCTCCGACCAGCATACCGGCAAAAACGGATTTCGGATGACTGCGTTCCCAGTAGAGGCCGAGTATGATTGCCGGTGCGACCTGTACGAGTATTTCCAGTTTGAGCACAAAGATCTGGTACAGTGTGCCCGGCGGGTTCCATGCGATAATCAGCAGGAATGCAACTGCGATGACGCCGATGATTTTACCCACATGTATTTTCTTTTTATCAGAAGCTTCCGGATTGATGTATCTGCCGTATATATCCTTTGAAATAATGGATGAGAATGTCAGCAATACGGAATCAGCTGTTGAAACGATCGCAGCAATAATTCCTCCGAACAGAAGAACCATAGCGATATAGAAAATAATATTCTGGTTGGCAATGGTGCTTGCCATAATGCCGACCAGCTGCTCTGATTCGGCGACAGAAAGGTCCGGATAGGCAGTGTATGCCATAATACCGATAAAGAACACAATACCTGCTGTCAGAAATGGCATCCATGCCATCTGTGTGAATGAACGTTTCAATGCACGTTCATTTTTAGCGGAAAATATTCTCTGGATGGCGTTGGGATAGACGGCAGCACCAATTCCCACAAGAATCAGAAAGTTGCTCCACCTGACCAGTCCTCCGCCTTCAGGCACCCCGAGGTTTTCCGGGGAATAAGTCTGCATGTAATCCCCCGCAGCAGGCACGCCGCCAAAGTAAACAATCGTTCCGATAAACAACATGAATACCCCGACCAGTAAAGCGATGCCCTGCATCGTGTCCGTATAGGCGACAGAGCGCATACCGCCAAGCCAGCCGTAAGCCACCATAATAATTATAAAAAAGATAACGCCTGCCTGGTAAGGAATGGTCCCGCCGGTAAGTCCGGCGACCCCCTGCCCGATGGCCACCAGCTGTTCCAATAGGAAGTTGGCCAGTGCATACAGCATAAGTATCGCAGCAAGCACCGACACCGCCTTGGATTTGAATTTCATTTCCAGCCAGTCAACAGGTGTAACGATATTATGTTTTTTACCCAGCTTGTACATACGCGGCGCAAAGCTCAAATAAACTAATATGATCATAATAAAAAACGGTATTGTAACCAGGTTTGCGTATCCTACGCGGTATGCTTCCGCAGAATAGCCGATAACGGTATTACCGCTGTACTGGGTGGCGAAGAAAGTGAAAAACAGCACCATTGTACCCAGACCGCGTCCGCCCAGATAATATTCGTCGAGGCTGCTGTGTACGTTCTTATTCCTCATATATGTAATGATACCGATGCTGAGCATGATCAGGCCGTAAAACAACATGATCAGAATGCCTGACATCCCGGAAAAAGCAAGATCCATCTCCATAGCTATTCCTCCTCCTGAATGTCTTCTTCATCATCTGTTTCCCAGTGATATCTGATGACATATGTGATATAAAGCGACAACACAACACTCATTACAAGAATGATCAGTGCCCAGAGCGGGACACCAAAGATAAGTACAGCCGCTCCTCCGGATGGAAAATACCAGGGCGTCAGCATTATGAAGATAACAAGAAATCCAAGCCATACTTTATAATTTTTAATCGGTTCTTTCATTTTCTCACTCCTACTCTTTAATGTCGAAACTATTGTTGAATAAAAGACAATTATCGATACATTACCACTATTTAACTCAACTTTCTATACTTTCTGAATATTTAGCATAAGAATTCGTTTACACAATTTAAAAATTGAAAAACCGCCGTCTCTCAGTTGTTTTATAAGAGACAGCGGTTTTTATTTTATTAATTAAAGATAGACCGTGAAGTTTTAGTTGTGATGTCAATATTGTCGTACAACATGTCCTCAATCGTTGAAAAGCACCTTTTTGTCCCATTTGCCAAACCTGTAGTAGCCGTAGGCAAAGGCACTGCTTAAAATGAAGCTCGCGCCCATGCCCATACCAATGCCGTCCGGGCCGAACCATGATGAAAATAGCTCGGTCAGGGGGAATCTCAGTACCCAGAAGTAAATAATGTTGAGTACAAGCACCTGGAACATTGCACCTGATGCACGGACGATACCATTCAGTACAAAATTGATGCCGAGAAACGGAAAACATAGTGCGACGATTCTTAAATAGGTTGCGCCAAATTCTACAGCTTCCGGTTCCTCTATGAACAGCCGTATGCCGGTTTCTGCAAAAATCATTATGACGACGGCAACAGCGACCATGATGGACAGATTATATATTACCGCATATTTCGCAATGCTTTTTACACGGATCCAGTAGTTCAGACCGATATTCTGTCCGGCCATACTGTTCACCGCCGTTCCGAGTGCCATTGCCGGCAGCGTAATCAGACTGGTAAGTCTCTGTGCAGCACTGAATCCAGCGACCGTCTGCCCGCCGAAAGCTGTGACCACACTTAAAATGGCAGCGGAACCTGCGGCGATGACACCCATCTGCAGACCGGCAGGCACCCCCAGTTTTAAGATCAGTGATACTTCAGAGAACTTCGGCAATGCCGGATAAGTGAAAGGAATCAGCTTGTATCTCATGGAATGATAAACACTGTATAAGAATGCGATTCCCTGAGAAGCGACCGTCGCGAACGCCGCACCGACAATTCCAAGTTCAAAAATAATCATCAGTACCGGTGCTAAAATTGCGTTCAGCACAACAGCAATCAGAACGATTCTCATCGGTGTTTTACTGTCACCGAGCGCCCTTAAAACGGTATTGATGAAGTTATAGGCGAACAGGAAAAACATGCCTAAAAAACTGATTTGGAGATATATCAGTGACTGATCCAAAATTGCCTCAGGTGTTCCGAGCAACATGAGGAGTTCGGCAGAGAATATGTAACCGAGAATGCCAAAGCCGACAGCCATCACCGTCATAACAACGATAAAAGCGTTTAAATAACTTTTCAGCCCCGCTTCATCACGTCTCCCGTACTGCTGGGAAAGGATTGTTAAAGCGGCATTGTTCAGCCCGAGTACAAAGGACAGTACAGTGACGAGAATCGTTGTTGAAATATTGACTGCAGCCAGGGCTTCTGCCCCGAGAATATTACCGACCCATAAGCTGTCGACGATTTGGAATGATGTCTGCAGCAAGTTGGTCAGCATGATCGGTCCTGAAAACAGTATTAAAGGTTTCAGAATAGGTCCCCGAGTGAAATCCTGCGTATTTTTAGCCACTTCGTCACCTTCCAATCAATAATCATTAATATATATTATAAAGATGATGAATGTTTATTACTAGATTGGAGATTACAGCGGAGTCATATATCAACTCATTGTCTTCATTCACGGACGGTTTTATAGATAGAATAAAAAGCCTCATAACAGTCAAAATGACTATTATGAGGTTTCAACAATAAATATTAAATTTTAGTCGAACGAAATCGGTCGGGACACTTTGTTGATCTGGCCGCCGTCCACCATCATCGTCTGGCCGCTTACGAATGCAGAATCATCCGAAGCGAAGAACAGACAGGCTTTGGCAATATCGTCCACCTTGCCGAAACGGCCCATGGGATTGAATGCAAGTGACTGTTCCATGGCTTCTTCCGGGTTATCCAGGTTTGCAAATGTCTTTTCAAGCATGGGTGTATCGACAGTGCTCGGGCCGACAGCGTTCACACGAATCTGATCCTTGCCGTAATCAAGCGCCATCTGGCGTGTCAGTGCAGTCAGTCCGCCTTTGGCACTGGCATATGCAGCAAGTCTTGTAATCGTCGTTTCAGCATGCCAGGAAACAATGTTTATAATTGAGGCGCTGTTCAGTTTCTGCATTTCAGGAATCGCATATTTGCTGCATAAGAAAGCACCGGTCAAGTTGACGTTCATCAGATTGTTCCACTCTTCCAATGACGTCTCATGTACTGCTTTGCGATAATTGACCGCAGCATTATTAACAAGTATATCGATACTGCCAAACTTATCAGCAGTAAACTTCATCAGACTTCTTACATCATCTTCATTGCCGACATCTGTTTTATGAAATGCGACTTTAAGTTTTTCGTCAGTAAATTCTATTTCTGCCTGTTCACCGGACTCGCTGTTAACATCTGCTATGACGACTTTTGCACCTTCTTCAGCAAATAATTTAACGATCCCTCTGCCGATACCTTGGGCACCGCCGGTGACGATGGCTACTTTGTTTTTTAATCTCATAATTTCATCCCTTCTGATATTTAAATAATATGGGTGTTTATTTTAGTAGATCAGGACTGTGATCATGCCAATTTTTACGACGCATCCAGTTTCTAATTCTTGGCAGTGCCAGCTGGTAAAGGCTGATTGAAATAAATATCCCCGCCATACCGAATGTGAGTCCCCCGATTGTATCGGACGGATAGTGAACGCCTAAATATATTCTTGAAGCCATGACAAATAGTATGATTATGCCTGCAATACCGCCGATGACGATTTTCTGCCAGAGCTTTTTTACAAGCAGTATGAGTACCAGTCCGACAAAGCCGTAGAGTATGACTGAAGCAATCGAATGACCGCTTGGATAACTCATTGAAGTTTCGGTGGTGATGACCATCAGGTCAGGCCGTTCACGGCCGATAATTGCTTTCATGGCATCCATAAAAAATGAAGCGAATATTAAAACTGTGAGCCCGAACCATAAAGCTGCGATGTACATTCTTTTAATCAACAGCATCAAAACAACAGCCAAAGTCAGTATGAAGACAGCAAAGAAGCCGGCAATATCTGTTGTAACGGATACAAACCCTGCCCCGCTCTCTGTAACCTGATCCTGAATGAGGGCAATGAGTGCGTAATCAAATCTTTGCACCCATTCAAAATCTGCAATGACACTCCAGGTGATGACGGAATACAATATTAAGAAGATCATCCCTGTAAAACCAAATTTTTTAGCCATTATTCCGCTCCTTTAACTTGAATGAGCTTATCTCTCTTTATTATATAGATTACCGCTGAACATTTTAAGGGCTTTGGAAAGTGAGTATGTAAACAGAAGGACGCCCCCCATTAGTATGTTAAAGATGATAAAAGAACCCGGTATGTCTGTTGTAAACGTTAAGGTATCATAATTAATGATCAGAAGAAGCGGGAAAACCGTGAGCAGCATAGCGATATAATGTATGACGGTTTGTTTTAGAAGATTCCAATCAGGAATGAGGAAGATCACACTGCCAAATCCTAAAAATAAAGTGATAAATCCGTAATAAAGAAAGATTCTTACATATTCAGCGGGGCCTATAAAGAGGCTCCATACTGACAAAAGCACAAAAATAGAGAACAGTGCAGCGCCTCTGACAAACCCCCGTACGAATAAACTGATAAGACCCCTCCTTTATTTGAATAATATAACAATTTTGTATTTGTCTTATATTATAACCATCAATACATAAAAAAAGTAGCCCATAATTTAAAAGGCTACCGGAAGATTGTATTAAAAGATGCGTCGTATTAACTCGTAGACGGCCCTTTTAAAGCCATTTTGAATAAACTTTCTGCAACTTTTTCGGCCGTCATGCTGTAATTATTCTTTATCCACCATAAAATTGTTTCGGTATAGGCGCCGGTTATGTATGAAATGAGGAAGTCGCGATCAACCTGTACGAGCCGGTCCTGTGCTTTTGAATACCGTATCCCTTCAATGATAAATTGTCTGATGATGGATTTAACATCGTTGATGAATAATGCATCGGGATGATCAACCAGCAGTATTTCATAGGCATAGCGGTGCTGATATATGTGTTTGAATAATAAAACCATATTTTCCGGAAGGTCGTTTGAAGCTTCATAGTCAGCCATCGGGATGGGGTTGTTAATCGTGAGCGCCTTTTTCAGTTTGGACAGCAGGTTATTGTGGATATCGAGGCGCAGAGCTTCTAAATCACTGTACTGTTTATAAAAGGTCGGGCGAGTAATGCCTGCCTTTGTACATAACTGCCGGACAGATATGATGGCTTCATTGTCAGCAAGCAAATCCAGATACGCATCATACATACTTTCTTTTGAACGATGTTGTCTCGGGTCAAGTTTGGCCATGATTATCCCTCTTTTTAAAATTAATAACTATAATCATAACACAGCCCGGACCTTTGTAAGAATTGGACCGGGCTGATTATTTTATATTAAGTTACTGAAGTAAAGAACCGCCGTCAATGACCATCTCTGTACCGGTGATATAACGTGATTCATCACTGGCAAGGAAGAGGACAGCATAAGCGACGTCTTCCGATTCACCGATGAAATTTAAAGGGATGCCCGTAAGTGCGGCTTTGCGGCCGGCACCGTCATTTGCATCGAGCATATGTGAAATCATCGGCGTCTCAATGGATCCGGGGTGCACAGAGTTCACTCTGATATTATGTTTCGCATAGTCGAGTGCAATGTTTTTTGTCATTGCCCTGAGAGCACCTTTGGAAGCGTTGTATCCCGGATTTCCAATGCCGTAAATACCGGATAAAGAAGAGATGTTTACGATACTTGCCCCATCAGTTTTATTCATTTCCTCTATTACTGCTTTAGTGCCAAGGAATGGGCCTTTGGCGTTTATTTCCATAATCTTTTCAAAATCATCAATCGTCATATTCTCGATGTTTTGCTGGATTTCTCCCGTGATGCCTGCATTATTCACTAAAATGTGAATGGCGCTGAAATGCTCAACTGCCTGTTTCACAACGTTATCCCAATCTTCATGAGAAGTGACGTTGTGTTTAACAGCGATTGCTTCCCCGCCATTGTTCTTGATTTCATTGACGATGGCTTCGACACCTTCAGCATTCATGTCTGTTGCTACAACTTTTGCGCCTTCTTGTGCGAATAGTTTCGCTTCGACAGCGCCCTGTCCGCCTGCTGCGCCTGTAATAATCGCTACTTTATCTTTTAGTCTCATAGTTTTCTCCTTTGATTTTACTGTGCAGTCAATCCGCCATCGACGATGAACTCAGAACCTGTCGAGTAGTTGGATTCATCTGAAGCGAGGAACAGTACCAGGTTGGTAACATCTTCAGACTGTCCCATCCTTTTTGCCGGGATTGATTTCGCAAACTCTTTGATCAGTTCGTATGAATCTCCTTCTCTGACCATCGGCGTTTCAATTACGCCCGGGTGGACGGAGTTTACACGGATATTATCTTTTGAGAATTCCAGGGCAGCAGCTTTAGTCATGCCGCGGACCGCAAATTTAGTATCTGTGTAGCCGATCGCTCCGCCGACGATTCCGTTGATGGATGAAATGTTGACGATAGATCCGCCTTTGGCTTTAATCATTGAGGGGTGAACATATTTCATACCGAGGAATACGGATACCTGGTTGATGTTCACTATGCTCATATAATCGTCCATTGTTGTTTCAGCGATGGATTTATTTCTGCTGATTCCGGCATTGTTGATCAAAATGCTCACCGGACCGAATTTTTCTTCAGTTTTTTCGATGACTTTTTTCCAGTCATCTTCATTCGTTACGTCGTGCTTGAAGAACAGTACATTTTCACCAAGAGATTCAGCGAGGGCGCTGCCCTTCTCTTCATTTAAATCTGTGATGGCAACTTTGGCCCCTTCACTTAACAGTTTTCGTGCATGGGACTCACCCATACCTTGTGCTGCACCTGTAACGACTGCGACTTTGTTCTCTAACCTCATTATTATTCCTCCTGTCTAATTTACACTTAGTAAAATAGTTGTTACTTTATTTATATCATAGAACCAGGATAAATAATATAAAAATGCATGGTATAATGATTGAAAAGTGAATTGATTTTTAGGAGGCTTTTTTATGGGGACGAGGAATCTGAAGTCAGACCGATTTACCGCATATTAAATAACGGGAGTATTTAAAATGAAAAGTAAATGGGCAGATGAATTTTATAAAATGCAATATGGAAGCATGAGTGCGATTGATGCGTCGTATTATGAAATGCAGTCAGATGAAATATTGGAACAGATCGGTAAACCGATTGATTCAATGCTGGAACTGGGGTCCTGGGACGGCAGCCTGGCACGTGTGATGTCGCGGAATGTCAGCCGTATGACGACAGTGGAACTCGTTAAAGAGATGGCTGAAGCGGCAAAGAAAAATAACCCGGGAAATATTGAGATGATTCACGGCAGTTTTTATGATGTTCAAATCACAGATACATTTGATGCGATTATTTATATTGATGGTTTCGGGGTGGGAACTGATGGGGATCAATTGAAACTGCTTAACAATATTGAGCGGTGGCTCGGCGAGGACGGCTGTGCGTTGATTGATATTTATCAGCCGGAGCATTGGAAGAAGGCAGATGGCATCGAGATGCGTCCCGACCCGTCAAACAACCCTGATATCATCCGCAGGTATTCCTATGATTATGAAGAGAACATCATGATGGATACATGGTGGAAGGATGGTCAGAGTGAAGCTGGGCAGACCCAGTATTTGAGATGCTACACGCCGGAAGAGATTCACGAAATGTGCCGAGAGGCGGGTCTGAAAGTGATGGCTTACTTTCCTAATGGTGCGATGGACTATGAAAGTATGAGATATTCGGAAAACGCGTCACTGGAAGAATGTATGTCGTACCGTATTAAAATCATGAAATAACGTGAAACGATTTGAATGCCGGTTTTCATGCTCACAAATCGTTTTCCGAGACCGATTCCGATTTGGTTGATGAAGTTGACAGTGGCAAATCGTTTTCGGGGATCGATTCCGATTTGAGTACCGTTTTTGGCAATGGCAAATCGCTTCAGACTGCAAAATCCGATTTGAAAACCGCTTTCGACACGCACAAATCGGTCCTTCGGTCTTTATTTGTAAAATGATTTACGAATCACCTTTAGTGGTATATATATTGAACATATCAATATAAGAAGGTGAGATTTATGGATCAATCAAAAGCGATAGAACGTATTACTGAAATATTGGATGATTCCAAGATTGGTATATTATCTACAGCAAAAGACAATGTTCCGAACGCTCGTTATATGTGGTTTTACAATGACGGCATCACACTTTATGCCAAAACGAGTGATGAATCCCCGAAGTTTGATGAGATAGAAGACAACCCGCAGGGCTTTGTTTTGCTCGGTTTCCACGATGAAAAGAATCACGCGTTTGTAGAATATTACGGTGAAATTGAAGTCATCAGAGATCAGGAGACAATCAACTGGCTGTGGGAAAATCAGGACAAGGACTTTTTCGATAATAAAGAAAACCCTCATCTGGTGGCGCTTAAAATCAACCCGACGGCAATCAAAATCATGAATGACGATGAATTTGAAAATGTAGAACTGTCGTTGTAAAAACCGTGCTGAAAGTGGGTTCATTCCCGCTTTCTTTTTATATGCAGGCGCGGCCGGGTTCGAAATTAATCGTGAGGATTTCGGGTAAAGAGAACTATGACTATCTTTTATAGACAAGGAGAGATTTGAATGCTGGCATTTGTCTGGGCTGAAGATGAAAATAAATTGATTGGTAAAGGTGATGAACTGCCATGGCGTTTACCGGCAGACGTTACCTTCTTTAAAAAGGTGACGATGCGCGGGGACCTGGTAACAGGAAGGAAAACCTACGAGACGATTCCGAGAAGGCCGTTACCCGGGCGACGCAATATCGTATTGACCACTCAAAAGGACTATGATGCGCCGGGTGCCATCGTTGTCAATTCCAAAGAAGAGATTTTGGAGCTGGAAGAAAAGAACGGTGAGGATTTATATATTATCGGCGGTGAGTCTTTATTCAGAATATTTGAAGATGAGGTGGATGAATTATACAGGACAGTCATCCATGACACTTTCGAAGGCGACACATACTTTCCGAAGGACTTTGATTATGAACCGTTTGAACGCGTTAAAACAGAGGAAGGGCCTGTAGACGATAAGAATAAATACGAACACACATATGAATTGTGGCGAAGGAAATAGAAACTAAAAAACACACACGTTATACTAACGTGTGTGTTTTTTTGATGAAGGAAATGTCATGTTATTCCTTGCTTACTTCTATCATATCTTTAATAGAGACCTCCAGCATTTCCAACACATGTTTAACCGCTTTGTAATCTTCTATGTTCACATCATCAGAAACACATCTCGCGATTTCTTCAGATATTGGGTCGCGTTCATTCTCTGCTTTTTCGGTCAGATATACAGCCAGCTGCCGTTTGTCAGTTTCAAGTCTCTGACGCGTAATCCAGCCGGAATCTTCCAGTCGTCTGAGTAAAGGCGTAAGCGTATTGCTGCCCAGGCTTAATTTTTCTCCGATGGAATGCAGCGTCTGAGGCTCCTCATCCTCCCATAAAATTGACAGAACCAGATATTGGGTGAACGTCAGATTATATTTGGACAGAGCACTCTCATAAAATTTTGCAAACAGGCGACTGAGATTATATGCCGAGAAGCACAACTGATCTGCAATTTTAATACTTTCGGCTGGTAACATTATTCATCCCCCCCTATATTAAGTCTTGCACGATTGACTTTGAAATAAATATCTTTATAATAAAAATAAATAACTAATTATGGAAAATAAGCTATATCTTTTATATATCTATATTAATCCAAAATGAATTACAGTACTAGTTTATGATACTCACATATTTATTTCTATTTTAAATAAATTTCTTAACAGAGGAGATTTCCTATATGAAAAAAGAAATTCATCAGCGGAGTCAAAGGAAAAATGAACATGTGAAACATGCAATGAATCAGACACCCGGCGAAGTCATCTCAGATTTTGACATGGTCACCCTCCTACATCATTCCCTCCCCAATTTAAACTTGGATGAAATTAATCTCTCAACAACGATAGCAGACATGAATGTTCCGGTTCCATTGTATATAAACGCCATGACAGGCGGCAGTGAGTGGACAAAATCAATCAATAGAAAATTAGGTGCAGTAGCTCAAGCAGCAAATATTCCCATGGCAGTTGGTTCCATGCATGCCGCAATCAAGCATGAGGAACTGATTGATTCCTACAGTATAGTTAGGGAAGTCAACCCGGAAGGTATCATTTTTGCCAATGTCGGAGCGGATGTTTCATTGGAAGGTGCCGTGAGGGCCGTGGAACTGATTGATGCGAATGCACTGCAGGTGCACATCAATGCGCCTCAGGAACTGATCATGCCCGAAGGAGACCGAAATTATAAGAGCTGGAGGACAAACATTGAAAGTATCATACAGCACGTGGATGTTCCGGTCATAGTCAAAGAGGTTGGTTTCGGGATGAGCCGGGAGACTCTGCAGTCATTAAAAAATCTTGGTGTCCGGCATGTTGATATCAGCGGCAAAGGCGGTACAAATTTTGCGAAGATAGAAAATGCACGCAGAAAAAACCGTGATATGTCATATCTTGGAGACTGGGGTATTTCCACAGTACGGTCCTTGCTTGAGTCTCAAAGTTTTCAGTCCGGAATATCAGTGATGGCAAGCGGTGGAATCGAGACTCCATTGGATGCCATGAAGTGCCTGGCACTTGGAGCAAAGAGCGTCGGAATGTCACGGGTGCTGCTGAAATCAGTGGAAGAAGAAGGCATCGATGAAACGATCAAATATGTAGACAGTTTCCATAACCAGATGAAAAGGATTGCCGTGATGGTCAATGCGGCAAAAATCGAAGATTTAAAGGAAAGTCCACTGGTTCTCGGACAGGAGCTTTTATCATGGGCAGAGCAGCGGCAGCTTGTTTTGAATGAGAGGAAGATATGATGAAAAAGACAGTCACGGTCATAGGCGCAGGTGTAGCAGGCCTGGCAAGTGCCATCCGTCTGCAAAATAAAGGATACGCGGTCACTATTATAGAAAAAGATGATCTGCCCGGCGGCAAGATGAACCGGATTCAGTTGGACGGCTATCAATTCGACCTGGGACCGACAATTGTCATGATGCCTGAACTTTACCGGGACGTGTTTGAAGAAGCGGGAAGAGATCCTGATGACTATATTCCCATGGAACGCCTCGATCCGATGTACAGCAGCTATTTTGACAAAGGAGAAGTGCGTTACGAAGTTTCCAACGACCTGGTAAAAAATATTGAAATGTTCGAGAGTATCAGCAGTGAGGATGCAGACGGTTTCTTAAAATACTTGAGTGACTTGTATCATCGCTTCAATATAGCCAAAGATCACTTCCTCCAGCGTCCTTTCAGAAATGCAAAAGATTTCTACAATCCATTCATCATCAGTCAGGGGCTAAAGCTGAAAACTTTGAATAATGCTGAAAATCTACTTAAAAAGTATATAAAAGACAAACGCATGAGGCAGATGATCAGCTTTCAAACTCTGTATATCGGCATTTCCCCTGCCAAAGGCCCCTCGTTGTATACAATCATTCCCATGATCGAGTTTTTATACGGCATCTGGTTCATCAAAGGCGGTATGCACACAATGGCGTCCGCAATGGAGCGGCTGTTCCTGGAACTCGGCGGTGAAATCAAATTCAACTCCGAAGTTGAACAGATCGTCATCGAGGACGGGAAGGCGACCGGTGTTTTATTGGACGGGGAAATCAGGCATTCAGACCTGGTGATGTGTAATGCCGATTTTCCGTATGCCATGAAAAACCTGATCAAAGAATCGCAGTATAAGGGCAAATACACAGATAAAAAAATTGATGGCATGGATTACTCATGTTCCTGCTTCGTACTCTATCTGGGCATGGATAAAAAATATCCTGAAATAGAAAATATCCATAACTTTGTCTTCTCTGAAGATCTGGATACGAATATCAAACAGATTTTTAACGGTGAGACCATCGAAGATCCATCCCTCTATATGTACATCGCATCTAAAAAAGAGCAATCAATGGCACCTGAAGGCAAGGACGGAATCTATGTCCTGATGCCGATTTCAGACTTGAAAACAATGAAGTATGAGTGGACCGATGAAGTTGCCGCGATGTACAGGAAAAAAATGCTTTCGAAACTTAAAAATCTGCCGGGAATGGCTGATATTGAGGAGAAAATCGTTACTGAAACGATGATTACACCACTGGATTTCGAAAATCAATATAACGCATACAATGGTGCAACATTCGGGCTCAGGCCGACGCTGACCCAAAGCGTGCATCTGAGACCGCAAAGTAAGGCCACGCACTGCGATAATTTATATTTTACGGGAAGCAGCACCCATCCCGGTGCCGGGGTGCCGATAGTACTGCTGTCTTCAAAAATCGCAGTCGGTGAAGTGTTAAAAGATGAAAGCAATATATAGGAGTTAAGATTATGAATAATTCAGGACCCACATTAAAGAGTGACTATAAATTCTGCCAATCGGTTATAAAAAAATATTCCAAAAGCTTTTACTATGCTTTTTCCGCACTGCCTGAAGATGATGCCAGGGCGGTCTATGCAGTGTATACATACTGCAGGATGGCTGATGACGCGATTGATGAAGCTGACAGTAAGGAAGAAGCGATGAAAAATCTGGATGAATTGAGAGTGGAGCTGGATGGATTTTGTAAAGGTAATATAACCGATACACCGATGTGGCGTGCTCTGAATGACGTCAGAAACAGATATGATCTTGATATCTCCATGATGTATACACAAATCGACGGCCAGGAGTCGGATGTTCATTTCACACAGCCTGAGAATTTCGAAGATCTGATTGAATACAGCCGTAAAGTCGCGGGGTCTGTCGGCAGGCTCCTCCTGCCGATCATCTCTGAAGATAGGACATTGGAAAGGCAGAAAAATGCCGAAAATCTTGGGATTGCCATGCAGATTACCAATATTTTGAGGGATGTCGGAGAGGATATTGATATTCACAACAGGGTCTACATACCGAGGTCGGTACTGAAGCGATTCGAATATTCCCATGAGCAGCTGAAAAGCAGTGAATTGAATGAAGCTTTCATCAATGTATGGGAACATTTGGCCAAGGAAGCAGAAGCACTGTATGATGATTTTCACAATGAAATCATCCACTACAAAAAAGAGGCGCGCCTGCCCCTTCTGCTGTCGTTGTCCGTGTACCGTGAAATTTTAGCGGAAGTCAGAAATAATGATTATGATTGTTTTAACAGGCGTAATTTTGTATCCGTCAAACGGAAGATGGAAATAAAAAAAGAAGTCAGTGAAAATTTAAAAACATTGGAAAATTGATGGGAGGAAGAACATGTCCCCTGCAAAAAAAGTGATTGTTATCGGAGGCGGTCTCGGAGGACTTTCATCGGCGATCACTCTTAGACAAAATGGTTTTGATGTGGAGCTTTATGAAAAGAATGACCATCTGGGCGGTAAGTTGAACCGACAGGAGCAGGATGGCTTTGGATTTGATCTCGGCCCTTCCTTGCTCACAATGCCTTATATTTTTGAACGGTTATTTGAAAGAAGCTGTAAGAAAATGTCTGAATATGTGGAAATCGAAGAACTGGAACTCCAGTGGAAATCGTTCTTTCCGGATGGACAGATCATCAATTTATACAATGACCTTAACAGTATGAAAAAAGAGAATCCGAATTTCACCAAAAAAGACATCAAAGAATATGAACGATTTTTAAAATATGCGGGAGGCATCGACCGTATGACCCTGCCGGGATATTTTGAAAAAGGTCTGGATGACATCAAGTCCATTATCAAGTTCTACGGTCCTTTATCTGCACTCAGGGGATTCGATTACTTTTCAACGATGCAGCAAGGTATAAACAAACGGATAAGCAATCCCTATTTAAGAGATATGCTGGGGTATTTCATCAAGTACGTCGGATCAAGTGCCTACAATGCTCCTGCCGTTTTAAATATGATGTCGCACATGCAATATGAACAGGGTGTCTGGTATGTAAAAGGCGGTCTGCATCATCTTGCAGAAGGCATTTCCCGGCTGGCTGAAGAGATCGGGGTAATAATCCATACAAGCCAGTCTGTTGAAACAGCGATTACACAGAACGGCAGCATACGGCATCTAGTACTCGGGGACGGATCTGAAGTGACTGCGGATTACTATGTCTCTAATATGGAAGTTCTGCCTTTCTACAGACATGTACTGGATACACCACCGAAGGATATGGAAAAACAGAGCAGAAGGTTTGAACCGGCAAGTTCAGGTCTTGTTCTTCACCTGGGCGTAAACAGAAAGTATCCGCAGCTGGAGCATCATAACTTCTTTTTCTCCAAAGATTCAAAAAGGAACTATAAAGAAGTATTTGATAAAAAAGTGCTGCCTCAGGATCCGACAATTTACCTTGTAAATACCAATAAGACGGACGCTGCCCAAAGTCCTGCCGGAAATGAGAATCTGAAGATATTACCCCATATACCTCCCATTCAGGAAAAAGAATACACAAAAGAGGATTATCTTCTATTCCGGGAAAGGGTTTTAATCAAGCTTGAGGGAATGGGGCTGACAGACTTGCGAAAACATATTGTCACCGAATGTATGCTTACCCCCCATGATATACAAAATATGTACCGATCAGACCACGGGGCGATATACGGAACTTTGTCAGACCGTAAAAAAAATAAAGGATTCAAACATCCAAAAAAATCA
Source organism: Lacicoccus kunmingensis DSM 17847 (assembly GCF_059568765.1). Taxonomy (NCBI): domain Bacteria; kingdom Bacillati; phylum Bacillota; class Bacilli; order Caryophanales; family Salinicoccaceae; genus Lacicoccus; species Lacicoccus kunmingensis. The sequence continues at coordinate 90,087 of NZ_JCANUC010000007.1, forward strand.
AAGCATATAAGTAATTTGTATTTCACCGGAGGAACTGTCAATCCTGGCGGCGGTATGCCCATGGTTACTTTGAGCGGCCAGCAAGTTGGCAAGATGATTGCTGAGGAAGATAAGAAGACAAGAAGATAATAAATAAAATAAACCGCCGGCTCAGGCGGTTTATCTTATCTCATTCAGCTGTCCCATTTGGAATTGATGATACATGTACAGAAATTCGGATTCGAGTAGTCAGGCTGGAAATGTTTGATGACATCTTCCTTCATGTTGCCGAAAGTGGTCTCAGGCTTATGTTTGATGCCGTTGTAGAATGCTTCGATAATATCGTCTTTGAAATTATTTCTCGGGAATTTCTGAGTGACAGCTTTTCTTATTTCCTCTGAAAACTGATCAAAATTGTCACCCATGACATCCATGCCGACACCGTGGAAAAGCAGCGCCACTTCACTTTCCTTATGTTCTGCAACACCTGGTGTGGTATGGAGAGCGATCGCATCCCAGACAAGCTGCATCTGGTCTGGTGTAATGTTGTGGGTATCCAAAAACTGACGCGCAGCATTCGCGCCGTCGACTTCAAATCGCAGATCGTCACTGCTGTACTGTTTAGTCAACCCGAGGTCATGGAAAAGTGCACTGATGTATAAAAGTTCATGATCATATTTTACCTTGTCCTGTTCGCCCTTGACTGCGCCGAAAAGGTAGACTCTGTTCGAATGGTTCCAAATCAGTTCGTTACCGTGTTCATATACGAGATCCTGTGCTTCAGTGATAATCTTACTGTCCGGGACTATGATTTTATCCAATTCTGTTATCATTACTTAATCAGCTCCTTATATATCCATACTATAAACGAAAAATACAAAACTCAAACAGTTTTTCAGAAACAATCGTGAAAGACTGTTTTTTTATGTCTAATCAAGGGTAAATGTGAATTGCATGATTTTAAAATCAAAATATTATAGGAGGACTTTAAATGGCTGAAGGAAAGATTCTCGTTACAGGTGCAGGCACAGGCTTCGGTAAAGGCATCGTTTTTAAACTGGCTGAAGAGGGCAAATCTGTGATTGCAGGTGTCGAAGTGATGTCACAGGTGTCAGAGCTGGAGAAAGAAGTAAATGACCGTGGACTGGATATGCAGATTGAGAAGCTGGACGTGACGAATCCCAAAGACCGTGAAAAGGCATGGGCTTGGGATGTGGATGTTCTGGTCAATAATGCAGCTGTGAAAGAAGGCGGTTCACTCGTGGATATACCGGAAGAGAATCTGAGGCATCAATTTGAAGTGAATACATTTGCTCCGGTACTTCTGACGCAGGAATTTGCGCGTAAAATGATTAAGAAAAATAAAGGCCGGATTGTCAATGTATCATCCGTATCGGGACTTATGGCAGATCCATTGTCAGGACCTTACTGCGGTTCTAAATTCGCGCTGGAAGCATTCTCCGAATCATTGAGCAAAGAGCTGCAGGAGTTCAATATAGAAGTGGCCACAATCAATCCGGGGCCTTATTTGACAGGATTCAACGACCGTGAGTTCGAAGCATGGAAAAACTGGCATGAAGACAACAGTGAAACAGTTTTCGACTACGAAAATGCAGCTTTCCCCTATGAACAGTTCGACCCTGAAGAAGTGATCGAACCCGCAGTAAAAGTCATACTCGGGGAAACGAAGACTTACAGGAATGTCATCCCTGAAGGCATGGTTCCCGAAGTGAAAAAAAGAAGAGGTGCCGTCTGGGATAAACAAACGGATGATGAACTTGGACAGAGACATGAAATGATTGACAAGTCATATGAAATGAAACCGGGGACTAAAGCGTAATATAGCCAATTAGGAGTGAGCAGATGACAACACACAGAAAATGGGTCATTGGATATTTTGTAACCTTCGTCGCTATGATAGTGATGAACTATACGGTGGGAATTACAGGTTCGGATGTTGGCGGCACAGCAAATGATAACGAAACGATCATCCAGCCCGCAGGATTTGCATTTTCAATATGGGGGCTGATTTACACTCTGCTGTTCATCTGGATCATATATCTTTTCTTTTCCAAAAAAGATAAATCTGCTATTACAGAACGTTTGAAATTCTGGCCAATCATCAATTTCCTGTTGAATGGCGTATGGATTTTCGTATTCACGCAGGAATGGCTGTTTGCGTCCGTTATTGTAATTGCGGCATTGCTCTACACATTGGCAGAAATATTTTCCAGTATCAGCGAAACCAATTACAGCTGGTTTGACAGATTTCCATTTTCCATATATTTTGCCTGGGTGACATTGGCGACGATCGTCAATATATTTACGTGGGTGACTGGAAATGAAATAGAAACGATTCTTGGAATGGACGAACTCACTTGGACCATTCTGGTATTGATTGTTGCAGGTATGATCGGTATTGCGATTGCAGTATTCTTTAAGGACTGGTTGTATCCACTTGTATTGATTTGGCCGCTCATCGGAATATATGCCGAAAGCGGAGATGTTTCAACTGGTCTCAACATTACATTGCTTATAGTGAGTATAGCTCTTGTAGTCGTTGCAGTCATGGTTATTGTAAACAAGATGAAAAGTCTGAAGGCAACATAAAAAGAGCGGCTTTAAGCCGCTCTTTTTATGTTAAATCTTTTATTATCATTTTTCGTATTTTATTTCCCTGTCTTTCCATTTCACAGTCTTTTTAATATGAATCTGATATAGAGAAAGTGTATAGACAAAGAAGAAAAAGTATTGATGGACCGGATAGAATATACTTTCAATTTTTCCGATATCAATCACAGGTTTACATAAGTTATAAAAATGAAAACTGCAGATCAAATATAAGAGAACCGGTAAAATTATTAAATTCATATCATATATTAAAGTGTAAATGATATGAACAGGAAGAACGATGGATGATGACAGCCAAATCATTATTAAGGCTATTATAATGCCGGATGTATGTTTCGCTCCGATGGATATGTGTTTTTTCCAGCCATTGATCATTGCCCGGAATCCTTCGCTGTACATTCTGAAATGAACAATATCTTTTCCCAAGTAATGAAATACAGGAATGTTCTGACTGACGTAACTGTCGTAAATACCGCTGCCTTCGATGATATGACCTTTTGCTGCCATGTGGCCGCCTGTTTTTTCATAGTCGGTTCTGTTAGTCAATAGGATTGGACCAAATACTGTGCCTGCGTGATATTTATTTTTAAGGACAGAAAAAATATTGATTCCGGTGACTGTCATCAGGTTGAAAATTGCCGATAAAGTCTCATATTTTTCGCCAGTCTGATGAAAAGGCTGAATAGACAGAATACCTTTACTGTCATGTTTGATGTATTGCCTGCATAAATCGTATAAGGAATATTCATTGGTGAAAAAGGTGTCTGCATCCATAAACATAAATAAATCCTTTTTTGCATACCGGCTGCCGGTAAAGCAGGCAAAGTATTTACCGGGTAAATCTGTTTTTGGTACATCTTTGATCCGGGCGTTAGAATCCTTGGCTATTTCCACAGTACCATCAGTGGAGCCGTCATTAGCAATAATAATTTCTGTATCAACGCTTTTTTGCTTTTGTATACTTTTTAACAGAATCGGCAGATTGTCTGATTCATTTCTTGCCGGGATGATTATACTTACAGAAGGTATGACATCATTTCCAACATTTTTGTCGATATAATTTTTATGTTTGAAAATCAGAGCTCCGCATACCATGGTGATGACGATCCATATAAATAACAAACTGAAGATGATCATATTATTGCTCCTTTATGCCGCGCTTATATTTAATATTATAAAGTTTCCTTAATCTCGGACGGTTATAACGCTGGGCAAGAATGAAGGGCATGTTGCTCAATACTGCATACATCAGGTGCAGAACCCAATATTTCCGGGGGTTCCATAAAAAGAACAATGGTGCAGGTAAAATGGAAAGCCAGTGTGTGAGTTCAGCCCTGTTGGTTTCTGAAATATAGTTATTTAATGTTTTCGGTTCGGTATCATGCATTTGTGAAGAGTCAAAGCTTCCTGGCATGATTAGAGTACTTTCGGGTAATTTTCCTTTTAACCTCTTTATTTTGAAAATCTTATTCCAGATTTCTCCTGATTGTTCAAATTGGTATGTTTTGAACAGCCAATTGATTTGAGCTCGTTTATGTATATTGAAATTTAACATGAGTGCCGAAATCAGAAGATGGAATATCCCCCATAATACAGCATTAGAAAGTATAAATTTAACTGGTGTCATTTATATTCCACGTCCCCTGATAATTTTCTATATCACTATCATAGTATTTTTTGTTAGTAAATGTAAAATGGATTGTATATTGATTTATAATTATCGGATATGTATCGATTTCGGTATTGAAACCCGGTATGTTTGAAGAGTGTCTTTAATTTATATATAAATCAATCCCCTCCTAAAATGTGAATTTTAGGAGGGGATTTGCTTTTAGCTGGGACTTAAGTCCTGATTTCTTAATATTTATTTCAATCCCTTTATTTTCATGACGCCGTTTGCCACAGCGAGATCGAAATATCCTGCACCGACACATTTATATAGCGTGATGTCTTCATTTGAATTTCTCAAGTAATCTTTTTCAAAAATATCGACGAGCGTTCCTTTAATATCGTTCCAGGTGATGACACCGTCTTCTACGGCTTTTATAATTTCACCGGCCTCCTCTTTCGCACCGTTCATGTCATCCAGATAAATCTGGTCTGCCCTTTTGACAGTCTCAATATCCATCTCTATCATTTCGGGTGTGAATGATCCTACGCCGTTGATATGTGTGCCTGATTTTAAATTTGAACCATCAAAAACCGGGGTTTTTGACTGTGTCGCACAGTTTAAAATATCACTTTCACCGACGAGGTCACCGACTTCATTGACCACTTCGATATCAGTATCGACCCCAAAATCTTCTAAATCTTTTTTAAAGGTTTCAGCCTTGCTCCGGGTTCTGTTAAACAATAATATTCTGTTAATATCTCTCACTTCAAGCACACCTAAAACCTGTTCAAAAGCCATTTTGCCCGTGCCGATGACACCAAGAACCTTTGAATCTTTTCTGGCAAGCTTATCGGTGGCAATTGCAGTCATTGCACCTGTGCGCAGTCTCGTTAAGTAAGAAGCTTCCAATGAGGCAATATGTTTGCCGTCATTCAGGTTTGATACCAGTATATTCCCCTGGGTGGTCGGAAGATCGGCGTTGTCAGGGAAAATCGAGACGGTCTTGATAATGGACACTTTCTGGGCCGTGCTGATACATGGCATGTAGAGCATGGAAGAGTTGTCACTTGCCGGAAGGACGATTCTCTTGGCTTCAACCAGTCTGTCATTTCTGAAATCATCCAGTACCAGCTTCACATCTTCGATGGCGTGATTAATTTTGTATACTTCCTGAATATCTGAATCTGTCAAAATCTGCATTTAAATATCTTCCTTTCGATAGTTAATCGTTCTTAGTGACTCTTATTATTCACCATACAATATTGTAAAAGATTATTCATTCAATAAAAGACTCATGCCGTTTTATACCAACATGAGTCAGACTTGAAGCTCTCATTCATAAAGTTCATCCCGCGTAATGGAGAACGAAGAAATATCATACTCAGTTTTCCCTTTAGTGACGAGGTCGGTCAGGATTTCCCCCACTACCGGTACATATTTGAAGCCGTGACCGGAAAAGCCGCCGGCAACATAAATATTATCGTGCTCGGGATGCTGGTCGATGATAAAATCTTCATCCGGAGTATTGGTAAATATGCATGCGAGCCCTTTATTCAGCTTACCATTGGCGCCCCGCATATGCGCATTCAGAAAGTCTCTTAAATAAGCTTCATCTTTTTCAAATGAACCGAAATTTCTGTCCATCCCTTCAGGGTCTGTGTCATCTTCATCACTGCCGTCATAACGGCCAATCTTCACTCCTGTACCGTCTATACTTGAAAATCCATAGTATGATCCGTGTCTGGAGCGTCCGATAAAGCCCGGGAAGTGCTCTGAACTGTATAAACCTTCATCTGCTTCAAACCAGGCGATAGTGCGGCGTGATGGCTGGATTTTTAAATTCAGGCCGAGGTCTCTGAGCATTTGGCCATTATGTCCGCCTGAAGAGAAAATCAGCTTATCTGCTGTAAAGCTGTCATGTTCAGTTTCGATAAGGACATGGGTCTCTTGCGGGTGAATACTGTTTACCGGTGTGTCAACGAGCAGTTCGACACCGTTCGACAATGCAAGGCGCCGGTAAGTCCGGATGGCATTCTCGCCCATGATGACACCGGCCTTCTTTTCATAGTAGCAGATTTCCAGGTCTTCACCATGAAGCCCCGGCCAACGTTCCTGCATCTCTTCAACTGTCATAGTTTCAATGTCCAGATTATATTCTCTGGCACCTTCTATAGTCTTTTCCAGAAAATCGGACCCTTTATACCCGAAGTTGAGAATACCGGTCTGTCTGAAAATCTCATCATTTGAATGTTCCTGCAGTTCATTCCACATTTCCTGTGAGCGTAAAGCGAGAGGGATGTACTGCAGTCCTTCCCCTACTGCATGGCGGATCAGACGCGTATCACCGCCGTGGCTGCCGTAGGGATGCGGCGGGTCATTGGCATCAATCATCAGGACATCGCGGTCTTTTTGTGAGAGATAGTATCCTGCGGACAATCCCATCGAGCCGGCGCCGACAATAACGACATCATAATGTTTTTTATTCATAAGATCACTCCTATCGGATATGTTTATATCACATCATTTCTACTCTACCCTGCGTGATAATCTATTAATTATAAAAAATGATATCCATTTGCAAATAAAACACCTATTAATCTGAATATTTTGATAAGAATGGTGATACATGAGATAATAAAGGTAAATAATTGGGCGATGAATCGGGAGATTTATTGCTAAAAGGAGTGTGACACCCATGGGAAGAAAAACGAAGTTGGTCAGTGCAGTCGGGTTAGTCGCAGGTGTGCTGTATCTTACAAAAAATAAAGAGACGGTCAAAAAAGGTATCGATCAGGGAATCGATATCGTCGTCAGTCAGGCAGGCAAATGGACAAGCGATCCTTATGTTAAGAAAATGGGCAGACCTGAGAATTTAAGGGATTCGAATATGGTGGACGAAGGTGCAATGACGAGTGTTCAATATTACAATGATTTAAGAGAAGAAGCACGGCAGAAAAACAAGTAATAAAAAACGGGCGGACTCAAATCAATTTGAGTCCGCCCGTTTATATTCACCGCTGAACGGTACCTCTGTAAACGAATTTTTCATGACATTTGCCGCACATATACCTTTTCTCATACCCCTTCATATTTTTACTGAACTGGTATCTGCATTTTCTGCATTCATATAAATATGACTGTCCTTTATATTGATAACTGCGTGTTCTGGAAATTCCCAGACGTTCCAAAGTATGTATGAACTCAGGGTCGGCATCCCTGAAAGGTAATCTTTTTTTATACAATGCATAATGGACGCATTCATGGTACAAGACATCCAGAACGGCATCTTTATCGTTGTTGATTATAAAGTTATAAGAGAGAACTATCTCACTGCTTAAAACTTCGTTTCTATTATATTTAATGCTGAAGACGCCAAGTTTCGACTTCATGCGTTTGGATATGCGAAGCGGTACATCCAGTGATAAATCGAAATTTTTTCTTAGAAAATCTTCAGCATAATTCTGTAATTGCTGGGCATTCATATTTGATCACTCTCAATTTCAAATGGTTAAATCAATAATATCATTAAATTTGTATTATGATATTAATATTTTTTCGTATAATGCATTTTGGAAGCGGCATAGAGAAGATGTCCCCCTGATGGAACGGATGATGTGCTTAGCGTATATGTGTCGGTAATGGATCTCTTTATTTTAATCAAAGTTTCATGAGAAACATCGTTCTTCAATAACAAAACAATCCTATGATAAATACCATAGGATTGCCAATATGATCCGGAGAGAAGTCCGGTTATCATCATTTTATTTAAGGTTGGGAAGAATTCTGTGTCCGACTTTAGAAAATAACATCGTTCCAAGGAAGGTAGTAATCAATGTTGAAATGGTGATTGTTACAAAGCTGAACCAGAATGGTATTTCAAGTACTATGAGCAGCATCAAACCGACGAAAATTCCGCATAGTACACTGTACTGGACAGCATTGATCCAGACGTTTTTGATGAAATAGCTGATAGTATATGAAATGACGGCAATGCCGACACCCGTCGCTACATCAATCAGGCCGAGTGGCGAGAAAAAGTTGGCGACTGCCAGACCGATCAGCATCCCGGGAATGAACTTGCGGTTGAAAAACGGAATCACGGCGAGCATTTCGCTGATTCGTATTTGTATCGCCATCGTCCCGATGGGGTTGATCACTGTCAACGCGACATAAATGGCAGCAAGGACTGCATTGTAAATCATTATTTTATTACTGATAATAATCATTCTCCTTAGTTTTTTATACAGGGAGTTTGCGAACCTGTGAGTTAAAACATAACAAACTGCCATATAATTATATCAGATTAAAATATTAATTGAAGACTATTAAGTGACAGTCTGATGATAAAATCCCCCTGAAATATTGAATTTCAGCGGGGTTATCGTTATTCACCCATCACTTTTTGGTAATTGTCAGGGTCGGTGTCCCCTTCGGTATTAATGACCAATACTTTTGACTCTCTGCGGAGGTTTAAATTCTCTTTAAGGTCCATATATGAATCATTCGTCATCACTTCAGACAGAAAACCGGCGGGTAAAGCACCTGAAGGACCTGAAGTGATTTTTGTATCGCCTTCTGCCGGTCTTCCGAGCATCCGCATGCCTTTTGCACTGATCTCATCATCACACGAAATGAAATAATCAGCTGTGGATTTTAATATATTCCAGCCGATCGGGCTCGGTTCACCGCATGAGAGGCCGGCCATCATCGTATTCATATCACCGTCAACTCTGACAGCATTTCCGAATTCGCTGTCGGCTGAACGGAAAATCGGATCTGCCTCTGCAGGCTCGACAACAATAATTTTTGGCGGGTTGCCGTCTGTTTGATTATAAATGGCTGCGGCCATTGCGCCTGCGAATGAACCGACGCCTGCCTGTAAAATGACATGGGTGATTTGATTCAGGCTGTGCGGTTCAAGCTGCTCCGTAAGTTCAGAAATGATTGTCGTATAGCCCTGCATAATATGGGTCGGTATCTCTTCGTACCCCTCCCATGCCGTATCCTGCATCAGAATCCAGCCGTTGGTGCTGGACAGGTCCGCAGCATACTGAACGGTATCATCATAATTGATATCGGTGACTTTCGCTTCAGCTCCGAGGTCAGTAACAGCATCAACCCGGACGTCCGCAGCGCCTTTTGGCAGAAATACTTTGCCGTTTTGTTTGAAAATCTGTGTCCCCCACGCCACGCCTTTGCCATGATTACCTTCGGTTGCTGTCGCAAATGTTTCTGCAGGGTATTTATTGACAGCTTCAAGTAATTCATCAAAGCTGACTTCAGTCATATCCATATTCAATTTACCTGCAAAATAACTCGCCATTGCATATGATGCTCCGAGTCCTTTAAAAGCATTCAAACCGAATCTTGCTGATTCATCTTTGACGAATAAAGTGCCCAGTCCCAGTTCTTTTGAATGACCCGTCAGTGCGTAGACAGGTGTCTTTTCGTATTGGGGCATGGTCTGATGAAAATGATGTGCATTTTTGATTTTTTCTTTTGAGAAATGTTGGTTGAACATGTTTGCATTATCTTCATCTTTGAATTGGTTCCTGATCCATTCCATTTACTCAGCCTCCTGGAAATATTGATTATATTCATCATAACTTAAATTGAATGTTAAGCATTTAAAAACTCCAAAAAAATGACGGGGTTTCATACCCGTCATTTCGTCTGTATAAAGAAACCTTCCGTTTCGCTCCATTCTGCTAAAAATATATCTTCTGCCTTGTGACCTGTTTCTTCTTCAACTGTACGCTCCAGCCAATCTTCATCATAACCTGCTGCCTGAAGTGTTCTGTGCTCGACTTGACCGCCATCGATGAACAAGTAGGCCATTGAATTTTCCTGATAATCATCGAGCAGTTCACTCCGTTGCGCCGGTTCTTCAGACGCGTACCTCACAACCGAAAGTTTGCCGCTGGTTTCCATAATTGCATGTTTGACTTCTCGTAGGGAAAAGACACCGTTCATTCTGAGCAGTTCCCTGACCTCGTCCACATCCATGTTATGTCTGTTCAGTACTTTCCGATCGACAATTCCGTCACTGATCAGCAGCTGTGCACTGCCTTTGGTCAGTCTTCTGAAGCGTTCATTTTTCATGGCGAATCTTTCCATTACATAAATCAACAGTCCCCAGTATGCGAGCATGAGGACCATATGATAAACCGGCGTAGTGGTTTCATACAGAGACTCTTCGACGATACTTCCTAAAATGAGAGCGTAGACGAAATCAAGCGGCGTAATCTGTGCAAGTTCTTTATGACCAAGAAGTCTGATGACAATCATGACACCAATGAGACCGACTGTCAGCTTTACGAAATAAGACATTATATCTTCCACTGCCCCTTCCCCCTTCTTCGTATTTTTAATGACAAATAAATCACTGTGCTTCTATGTACGATTATATTCAATATGAATAGATACCCTTTTACATATCGGCTTAACCTTTCGGTAACTCCACTAAAATTATATAAAAAGAGATGAATCGTATTAAATACGGCTCATCTCTTTAAAATCAATTACATTATATTTTTGAATACATTACCTTCTTTGGCGACCACTTTAATTTCTTCGTTAGTTTTCAGAACACCGATATCATCCAAAGGATTTTCTTTTGTCAAAATGAAATCTGCTACATAGCCTTCTTTAATCAGTCCGAGATCAGTGTAGCCCATACATTCAGCAGCCGTTTGAGTGGAGGCCAAAATGGCATCCATCGGCGTCATCCCGCATTCAACCATCAGCTCAAGTTCACGAAGGTTGGTCCCATGTTTGAATACTCCGGCATCAGTACCCATTGCAATCTTTACACCGGCTTTATAAGCTCTTGTAAAGCTCTCTTTATGAATTTCAATGACTTCTTTCGATTTATCAATAGATGTTTGTGCCATCCCAAGTTCGTCGGCAAACTCCAAAACTGATACCGGCGCAAGAAGTGTCGGTACAAGATACGTTCCTTGTTCTTTCATTCTTTCACAAATTTCATCATCAAGATAAATGCCGTGCTCTATTGAATGAATGCCTGCTTCAACACACTGTCTGACCCCTTCCAGTCCTTGCGCATGCGCCATCACTTTCACACCATTTCTGAACTGAGCTTCTTCAACAATCACTTTCAGCTCTTCAAGTGAAAACTGTGTGAATTTTGGATGATCGGTCGGACTGGAGACGCCCCCAGTCGCATGTACTTTAATAACATCAGCACCTGCTCTTAACATTTCCCGGGTTTTCTTTCTGACTTCCTCTTTGCCGTCACAAACCCCTGATGGCATACCAGGATGGGCCTGTAGCATATCAGTGACAACCCCTGAGTAATTATACCCATCGCCATGGCCGCCTGTAATCGTCAAAGCGTTCACGCTGATTTGCATTCTTGGGCCGTCAACGAGCCCGTCCTCAATAGCTTTTTTTAATCCCAGATCACTGCCGAGAGCATCACGTACTGTAGTGATCCCTGCATTCAGCACGGTATTCAAATGCTTGGCGGCTTCATAGAAATTGTATGAAAATGGCGTTGTAATACGCTGTTCGATTGGCTTAAGCTCCATCATCATATGGACGTGTGTATCAATCATTCCGGGAAGCATGTAATGCCCGGCACCATCAATCACTTCTGCACCGCTGCTGTTATTGTCATCAACATCCAAAGTTTTGAAGCATCCATTCTCTATTAGTACATTGGTTTTGATTATATTTTCTGAACCTGTACCATCAATCAGATTTATATTTTTAACTAATAACTGAGTCAATATATTATCCTCCAATATTTTAAATTAAATTCATCACGATACTTGCTATAAAGATCGAGGCGACGGTAACGGTGACAAAGCCCCCGATCAGCATTGGTGTCACAAGTTCCTGGAATAATTTATTCTCATCTTCAGGATTATCCGTTTCACTGCGTGCAACTTCTTCGCATATAATATAGTCTGCCGGAAAACCGAGTAAAGCGGTTAGTGCAACAGGCATCCCTTTATACGGATGCCAGCCGACGATCTTGGAAGCGATATAACCTCCGGCAAGTATACCAAATGTACCGATTGCGAGTATCGCAAGAACGCTTGGAACATTATTAACAACATCCATCGGTGTAACATCCGCCATCGTACCGATGATTACAAAAATCAGGGCAACCATCATAAAGCTGAATGAGTTCGCAGATTCAAGCACACTTTTCGGGAAGAAGCCCAAATTGAGTGCAAGTACCCCAAGAATCAGACAGAAAATCGTGAAATGAATCCCTGTTATATCTCCGAGATAAACACCGATTGCAGCCAGAAAGAACACAAAAAACAGCTTTAAAATATTATTCTGCATAAATTTATACTTTACAGGTTCTTCTTTCAATGAAACTTTTGCAGTGTCTTTGGAATCTATCTGTCCGGTCATGAACATATGACCGTATCTTTTCATAAAGAAAGTGGAAATCGGCATACCTACAACCCCTTGGAATGCATACACAAGTACAGGAACTACGATTAAAGAAGTCATTCCCAGTTCAGTCAGTGTCTCATTCGTAATCAGAAGTGCGACCACTCCGCCTGATAAAGGGCCGACTCCGCTCGCAGCGGTCGTAAAGTCAAACATCAAAGTAACCAAAGTCAGCACAAGTGTCAGAGCGCCAATTAGTCCCGAAAGTGCAATTACAACTGCCTTCCACTGTGATTTCAGAATATCAAAACGCATCAGCGTTCCCATATGTACAATCAGCGGACCGATTAAAATGGCGCCTAAAGCCGGGAGTGTGGATAATTCAAGAATATCTTCCGGGAAGACACCAATCCACGTAAAGATCAGAAATCCCAGCATAGCAGTCATTAATGTCGGGATCCTTGCTCTTGATAAGACAGAGATATATTCACCTAAAGCAAGTAAGGCAAATATACCAACTGTTGCAATAATAGGTTCCTGCCACATATTAACACTCCTTAATAATTTATAATAATGAGTGCATTATACTAGCAATAAAATAAGAATAATAGACGTATTCTGAAAAAAATGATTATTCTGCAAAAGAATACGTTTTTATTGTATACTGTATACTTGTATTTCAAATAAAAACAGTTTAAACCTTGTTTTACCGGTATAAAAAAGCTAAATAATATGAACTATTCCACATCTTTTCTGAACTCGACAAACATCACATATTCAATGACCGTCTCTGAAATCTTTCCGCTTTCATCTTTTTCTACAAGCTTGAGTTCCTGCATACGAAAATCTCCGACAGGGATGACCATTTTTCCGCCGGCTGCGAGTTGATCAATCAGTGTTTCTGGTATTTCTCTGGCTGCGGCGGTCACCATGATTTTGTTATAAGGCGCATGTTCCTCCCAACCGGAGTGTCCGTCACCATAATGGAAGTGGACATTTGAATATCCCAGATCAGTCAGTCTTTCTTTCGCAGAATCATACAGTGCCCGGATGCGTTCCACTGTATAGACAGAACTTGAAAATTTAGAAAGCAATGCTGTCTGGAACCCGGAGCCGGTTCCTATTTCGAGCACCTTATCTTCTTTGTTTAAATCTAATTTCTGGGTCATGTTCAGTACCAGCGTCGGCTGGGATATTGTCTGACCGTGGCCGATTGAAAGCGGTCTGTCGAGAGCGGCATGTTCTTTTTGATCATCTATAAATTTACTGCGGTCAAGCTGTTTGAAATATGCTTCGACTTCTGTATCACTGTAATTCATAAGATTCATCCGTCCTTTCCAATCTTGATTTAAGCTGTTACCAGTCTATACCCATATCAGCCAAGTTTGATTTCACTGATTAATGTTAATATATGAAACAGAGACGAAATAAAAAACAGAGGTGATTTGTAATGAGCCAGATTCATATTAAAGGGGCAAACCAGAATAACTTGAAAAACATCAGCGTTGATATACCTAAACATAAATTAACGGTCTTTACAGGACGGTCGGGTTCAGGAAAATCATCACTTGTTTTCAATACTGTCGCAGCTGAATCGGAAAGGCTGTTGAACGAAACCTACTCTACTTATATTCAGAATCAGCTGACACATTATGAGAAGCCGGAAGTGGATCAAATACTGAACTTACCGGTGGCAATGGTTATAAACCAGAAAAGACTCGGTGGAAATTCCCGCTCGACAGTCGGTACTATTTCCGATATTTATGCATCGGTGCGACTGTTGTGGTCGAGGCTCGGCAGTCCATTCGTCGGTTATTCGAGTGTGTTTTCATTCAACAACCCGAATGGTATGTGTGAAACATGCCAGGGCCTTGGCTACGTGGAAGATATCGACTTGAATGAACTTCTTGACTTCGACAGGTCACTGAATGAAGATGCGATAAAATTCCCGTCCTTCCGCCCGGACAGCTGGCGCGGTAAACGTTATTTATATACGGGGTTGTTCGACAATGATAAGAAACTGAAAGACTATACAGAAGAAGAGATGGACACCTTTTTATATACAAAGCCTAAAAAGCTTAAAAACCCGCCGGATAACTGGCCGAGGACTGCGAAGTATGAAGGATTGATTCATCGTTTCAGACGGTCTTTTCTGCTGAATGATAATTTTGAAAAGAAGCGTTTTTTAAAGGATGTGGAACGGGTGGTCACTTCCAAAGACTGTCCGGCCTGCCACGGACAGAGGCTGAATCAGAAAATACTGACATGTAAAATCAACGATTTGAACATCGCTGATTTCACTTCTCTGACAATCGAAGATGCCATTCCTTTTCTGGAATCCCTTGAAGATGAGAAGGCGAAATACATTATAGAGCCGCTGTTAAAACAATTAAAAGCCTTAAAACATGTCGGCTTGAACTATTTGACTCTCGACAGGGAAACACCGACTTTATCCGGCGGTGAATCGCAAAGGATTAAACTGATCAGGCATTTGAACAGTCCTCTGACAGATCTTGTTTATATCATCGATGAACCGAGTGTCGGCCTTCATCCTGAAGATATCGACAGGATTAACGACATTATCAAATCAATACGTGACAAAGGGAATACAGTACTGATTGTCGAGCACGATCCGGATGTGATAAAAATAGCGGATCATGTCATAGATATCGGCCCGGGAGCCGGAAAGAGCGGCGGCGAGATCATGTTTACAGGAACATATGATGAGTTGCTTGAATCGGCTACGGCGACAGGTACCGTGCTGAGAGAACAGCATGCTTTGAAGGAAAGCAATAAAGTACCGGATGATAAGATACGACTGAACAACATCACTAAAAATAACCTGGAAAATGTAAGTGTTGAAATACCGAAGAATATGACGACAGTTTTCACGGGTGTCGCAGGGTCTGGTAAGAGTACCCTGCTCACTGAGGGATTGAAGTCAGATAAAAATTGTATCTTCGTCAATCAGAAGAGTATACATGCTTCCAGCAGATCCAATGTGCTGACCTACATGAATGTGTTTGAAGATATCCGAAGCTTTTTCAGTAAGAAAACCGGCTTGAAGAAAAGCATGTTCAGCTATAACTCTGAAGGCGCCTGCCCGGAATGCGGCGGCAAAGGTGTAATAAAAACAGAGCTCGCATTTATGCCGGAACTGTCGCAGGTGTGTGAGCTGTGCCAGGGATCCAGGTATAAAGAGGAAGTGTTGGATGCCAAAGTGGATGGATATTCCATCGCAGACATACTGGCACTCACTGTAGAGGATGCAATCAATTTATTCGAAGAAAATAAAACCGTCAGAGAACGCTTATATCACCTGGAACAGACGGGTCTCCAGTACATGACACTCGGACAGTCTCTGAATACTTTGTCAGGCGGTGAGATGCAGCGTCTGAAGCTCAGCTGGCATCTTGACAGTGACACAAGTGATACTGTGTATATATTTGACGAACCGACGACCGGACTGCATGAAAAAGATATACCGACGCTTTTGGAATGCTTTGAAACGTTGATTAAAGCAGGTAATACAGTGATTATCGTGGAACACAACTTAACGATGATGACTCATGCGGACTGGCTGATAGATATTGGGCCCGATGCCGGGAACAATGGCGGACGGGTGTTGTACAGCGGGCATCCTGCGGGTATATTTGATGTGGAAGCGTCAGTGACAGGTAAACATCTGAAACGTTATATTGATGGTAAAGGATGAGACGATGCAGGTCAGATTACTCAATGAGAGTGATGCAGGACAATACAGGCAGCTTAGCTTGAACACTGACCCGGGGGGGCATTCGGTTCTACTTATGAGCTGGAAAGTGCGCTCCCATTGGAATCCTTTGAACAAAGACTTGAACAGAAGTCAACTCAGTTTGTTACTGGCGGCTTTGATGGTGATAAGCTCGTTTGCATTGCGTCTTTTATTGGAAGAAGCGGCCCGAAATCGGGCCATAAAGGCGAGCTGCAGGCAATGTATTGTGATAAAGAATACAGAGGGAGCGGGATCTCACGTAAAGTCGTCGATTTTCTGATTGGACAGGTGAGAGAAATGGAAGGCGTTGAGCAGTTGAATCTCGCAGTGGTTATTGAAAACCAGCGCGCAAAAAAGTTCTATGAATCATTCGGTTTTGAAACGTATGGGACCGAGCCAAAAGCAATGTTCGATGGTGAAAAATACTTTGATGAACTTAAGATGAAACTCGAATTTGAAGGTTAAAACTTTGTGAGGTGCTGACCGATGAGAAATGTCAGAGTCGTTGATTATAATACTGATTGGCCGCGTAAGTTTGAAGAGGAAAAAGAAAAAATCGAAGCAGTATTCAAAGATGAATTAATAGAAATTCATCACATCGGCAGCACATCTGTCCCGGGGCTGAAGGCTAAACCGGTCATTGATATTATGCCGGTTGTGAAGAATATTGAAGATGTAGATCAACATGAGATGGAAATGACTGAGCTGGGTTATGAATGTCTTGGTGAATATGGCATCACAGGGCGCCGGTATTTTCGAAAAGGCGGTAATGGTCGGACCCATCATGTTCACGCTTTTGAAGAAGGCAGTGAAGATATCATCCGACATACTGCATTCAGAGATTATTTGAGAGTATATCCTGAGGTCCGTGCTCAGTATGCAGAATTGAAAGAGGCTCTGGCTGAAAAGTTTCCGAATGACATCAATGGATATATGGATGGCAAAAATCGATTTATAAAAGAAACAGAGAAGATAGCGGTGGAATGGTATAATGATTTGAATTCAAAATAAAAGCACTTCAATAATCAAAGTGCTTTTTCTGCCTATTCTTCAAGATAATCGATATACATAATCCCGTCGTATTGTTCAATCGGCACCATGGAAATCCCTCCAGTTGGAAATCTTGATTTGGATTAATTGAGCGCAATGTTAGCTCGTCAAACTCTGATTTCTGAAGAATAGTGTGTGGATTCTCCTAAAATAACCACATCATACTCCCCGAGCAGCTCCCCGTTTTTATCTTTTCTGATGCCAGATTATAATATTCCTTTGCCTCAACATTACCACATGCTGCAACAAATAAAACCGGCAGAATTAAAATCAAAAAGTATTTCATTGAACCATCGCCTTAAAATGCTATTACCGCTTGGTATTTCAAATAAACATACAGGAATTATAACGCATAGCGTTATAATTCCTAAACGCTGATATATCAACGTGTCAAAGCATTTTGACATGATAAAAGTATCGCATGTAAAAGAAGTTTGCTAGCTTAATAATATGTGTTCTTCTAAATTTAAATCAGAAGGTGAATTTGATGGAAATTGGCAGACAAATAAGAAGGTACAGAGAAAGGGATCGGCTCTCCCAGGAAGCGCTTGCGGGGAAGATATATGTATCCAGACAGACGATTTCCAACTGGGAAAATAACCGCAGCTACCCGGATATACAAAACTTGATGCTGTTGAGTGTCTTATTCAATGTTTCCCTGGATGAACTGGTTAATGCAGATGTTGATGTAATGAAAAAAGAAATCGACAGGAAAGGCTGGAACAGATATGGATATATCATGTTAATCGCATCGATGCTCGGATTGTTTTTCATAATGCCTGCTATAAGATATGATTTAATATTTTTAACAATCATTGCAGGTGCTTTGATCGTTTTGTCATTTATGGCAAGCATCAAAGTGGAAAGGTTGAAAACGCAGTATGATATCAATACTTATCACGATATTATTTCATTTTTGGAAGGTGGAAATAAAATACCGAAAAAAGATGGTTTAATTCACAAAGCGCTTCCCTATCTCTTATACATGATTATGTCTGTCATTGCCTTAACTCTCGGTCTTATCATTTTCTAAAAAGTTATGAGGATGAACGGATATGAAAAATATTTTAAACACGAACTGGTTTTGGATTATATTTATTATTGCAACGGGTCTGGTACTGGAATTTACTACGAGTTTTGATGGGTTGTTTTTATTATCTATGATTGGTGTCTGGATAGGAACGGTGTTTTATCACGAATGCGGCCACTGGTGCTTTGCGAAAGTCAGAAAGATGGAGCTATTCATGATCTCCTCATTTGTGGGAATGTATATGAACGGCAGATGGTATTTTTCAATCCCAGCCTATATCAGCTGGGGTGTCTGCGGTATGTATAAGCCTTTGAACAATGGGAGGATGACAAAAAGTGATGCTATCTGGTATATATCAGGCGGTATGATATTCAATCTGGCAGCTGTCGTGATTCTGCTTGGAATCAAATATACTCTCAACATCGAAAATGAAATTTTGAATTTCCTCATTCTGATGAACGGGCTGATAATGATTGCCACTGCGATTCCAACTAAAAATAATGACGGCGGGCGTCTATTAAGTCTATTGCGCGGTAAGTTGGATGAGTTGGAAGTATTTGAATCTGCAAATTATTCATGCGACATGGAGGTATCTGCTGAAAAAATACAGGAAGATATCACTCTTGATAATGAAAATGATTATATGGCCAGCTACGCGAGAAACTTAGCTTTTATAGAATTGAATTCTACTGACAGGAAAAATTTTGAGAATGTCTATTCAACCGAATTGAAAGAAAGGCATATCATCAATCAACCGCTCATACACGCATTGCAGGCGATGTACAAATACGCAGATGAACAGGAGTTGCAACCCCATGAGATTGAGCTTTTTAATAAGCAGGCAAGTGTCTATTCGATACCTTTCAGTAAGCTGTATCAGTTCTTTAAAACTGGGGAAGCCGGATATCTGGCATACTTTAAAAAATACGGTTCACATTTTCCGATGGAGCGTGAAAATAAAGTGTTTATGAGAGCACTCGAAGCATTCTGATTCTTCTGTCGCAATAGTTAAATATTCTATAACCGGGTATAGCTGGATGTACAATGATTACAGTTTAAAAGGGTGATGATAATGAAGGAAGTACAAAGGGTTTTATTGAAAAGAGCAAAGAAAGTACGGATATCTTATTATGATTTTATAAACAACCCTTTTGATGAAGCGCATGTTCATAGATTACGTGTGAATATTCGGAAACTCAGAGGAATTTTGAACATATTGAAAAAAGCGATGTATAAAGATGATTACATTAGATTGAACAGTGCTTTAAAGAATATTGCCCTCACGGTCAGTCATTTGAGAGACATTGATGTATTAAGTGAATTAGCAGGTGAAATCGCAAAAGATGAACCGGAAATGAGCGAACACTATCAGGAAATGTTTTTTTACTTGAAGGAAACACGATATGAAGAAATGAAAAAGGCACTGGAAAAGATTACAGAAGAAAAAACAGAGTACAGGCTGGATCAGATTGAATCTAAAGTAGCGTCATTAAAATTTAAAAAGAAGTATAGTGAAAATGAAGAATTAAAACAGTTTTTAAATATGCGTCTTTCCAGAAAGTATCAAAATTTAATGGATGAGTATGAAGTGAAGGACACAAATAACTATTCTCAGATTCATGAAATTAGAAAAGGTGCAAAGAAACTGAGGTTCGGAGCAAGATATCTGGGTAAATTGACCGAGCTCAACTATAAATGGATCAGTAAGGACGCAAATAAAATCCAGAAGGAACTGGGTGAGATTACAGACCATCACGTATATATGCAACTGCTGCATATATACGCAGATTCAACGGAGAATGATGATTTGCAGAAATTATTTTTATCTATGATGGATTTACCGAAAAAAAGTAGCTCTGCCCAGGTGCAGAGCTACTTTTTTTAATCGTTCATTCAAGAACCACAAGTTAATTGTTAACGATATGAAAGGTTTTATCCAGGTTTTCTGTTATTTGTGAGGCGGTCATCGTTTCAATGCCTGCTTTCTGAATTAAAATATAATCTGCAGTGAAGCCGTGCATGAATACTGCACTGGAAATCGCATGCTGAATGTTTTCATGTCTTCCGAGGAAGGCTGCAATCATTCCAGTCAGTACATCACCGCTCCCGCCCTTGGCAAGCCCGGCATTACCGGTATCGTTAATGAAAACTTCTCCATCAGGCGTTGCGACCAATGTGTTCGGACCTTTTAGAACAACGTACATCCCATAATCTACCGACATTTCCCGGGAAATGTTGATTCGGTTTTTATTGACTTCATCTGCTGAAGAATCAATCAGTTTTGCCATTTCTCCGGGATGTGGGGTGATGATGACAGGGTGTTTCCTGTTTTTGATTTTATTTTTCAACTTTTGTAAATCTGTCAGTCCGTCGGCATCGATGACCAGCGGTCCTTCGAAATGATCTGTCAAATGTTCTACCATCCTTCTGGTGTTATCATTCACACCGAGGCCGGGACCTATGGCAATGACGTCTTTACCGTCAATAAAAGCCAGCAGGTCGTCTTTTCTGTCAAAAAGTGTTGCCTCAGGAATGTATCCAGTGATGGTGGAAAATATATCAGAATGTGTATTGAGTGCCGTAAGCCCTGCCCCGCTCTTGACCGCAGCTGTGGTCGTCAGTACCGCAGCGCCGGGCATATTACTGCTGCCTGCGATGATACCGGTCTTTCCATGCGACCCTTTATGGGAATGGTCATCTCTATGCGGCCAATGATTCATTACATCTTTTTCAGTCCAGAGGTACCGCTCTGGTTTTACAGCCTTCTCCACTGCTTTTTCAGGTATGCCTATATGAATGACTTTCGTTTTACCGTAAAAACTACGTGCAGGATACGTGTAATAGCTCAGTTTAGGTAAACCGATTGTGAATGTGTAATCTGATTTTAGCGTATTTTCCGGTACCGGTGATTCATCAGCTGGCAGACCGCTTGGCAGATCTATGGAGACTATGGTGTTGTTCAGACTGTTCAATTCCTGAAAAATTTCTGCATACGGTGATTTAATTTCACCTTTAACTCCTGTGCCGAGCATTGTATCAATAATAATATCTGCTTTTTTCATAATTTCACTGTCATACTGTGTGAACGTGAAACCTGAATTGAGAAAGATATTTTTATGATAATCTGCATCTCCGCTGATTTTATTGGTGTCAGGTATGACACATACATCAACATCATGACCGTTTTCCTTCAATACTTTTGCGATGACGAAACCGTCACCGCCATTATTGCCGCTGCCGATAAGTACACAGAATGTCTGGTTGTGAAAGTTTTTCATAATGTTTTTTGCCGCGACCCGGCCGGCATTTTCCATCAGAATTTTTCCGTCGATACCTATATTTTCGATTGCATATTCATCAATGGCCCTCATCTCTTTACCTGTAACGACTCTCATGCTTATCCTCCTTGTCAAGTATCAAATAAACCCCTTGAGGACAGCTGATCTATCACTCAAGGGGTCTCGGTCTATGCTTCCCGCAAAATCTTTTCCATCTTCTTGCCTTTTGCCAATTCATCAATCATCTTATCCATGTAACGGATTTCCTGCATCAGCGGCTCTTCGATTTCCTCGACTCTGACGCCGCATATCACACCTCTTATTAAATCCCGGTTAGGATTCAATTTTGGCGCTTCATTAAAGAAAGTTTCAAAGTCTGTTTTATTTTCAACATGTTTTTCAAGTTCAGTCTGTGTATACCCTGTCAGCCAGCGGATAATCCCGTCGACCTCTTCTTTAGTCCGGTCTTTTTTCTCCGCTTTTGTAATGTAATGTGGATAGACACTTGAGAATGCCATTTTATATATTTTGTGGCCGGCCATAAACCCGCCTCCCTGATTTTAATTTATTGAATATATCTGTAAGCGAGCAGTTCTTTAAGTGATTTGATCTCCGCTTTCAGTTTGACACCGATGTTCGTATCACGCACTTTTTTACGCTCGAGTTCTTCATCCACTACACGGCGTACACTTAATGCGTCTGCTCCATTTCTTAAGACTTTTTCTTTAGTGTTGAAATGCTGATGGGCAACAAGCTGCATGCCGAATGAATTGTAAAGCAGTGTATAGCCTGCGATACCGGTTGTTTTCTGATATGCCTTTGAAAATCCGCCGTCAATGACCAGCATTTTACCATTCGCCTTAATCGGATCTTCTCCGTCAATTTCTTTGACTGGTGTGTGCCCGTTTATGATTCTGCCCTGTTCCGGGTCGAGATTGAATTCTTCCAGCATTTTACGGCACATATTGACGTCTTCCCTCAAGTAGTAATATGGGTTTTTCTCTTCCTTATGTGATGTTTTATCCGTGATGAAATATCTTTCAAAAGTGGTCATCGCCCGTTTGCCGAATAATGATGAGTATTTTCCGGTCCACAAGTACCAGACAATATCCGTTGCGAGATCATCTGTATTCTCCTTGTTTGAAAATGATTGACGGAGATACTCTTCAAATTTATCGAGCAGCTCGCGGCCTTTGAATGTTTCCCCTTCGATTTCCATGGATTCCATTTCACCATTCTCATCGACCGGTATGCAGCCGTGAATCAGCAGGTTGCCGTTATATTTCAAGTAAAGACTTCCTTTTTTCATGAGGAAATTCATATGTCTCTTCAGTTTTTCAGATTGCTGGATGGACAGTAATAGTTTATTGATGACTTCCTCTTCTTCGGGTAACAGTTTTGTCGGGTCCTCTCTGTCGACCGTCTGAAAACAGGTGTTTTCAAGTGTATATGTGTTGTCGTACACTGTCAGTTGATTATTATCATAATCAACCTTTTCAAGTACAAGTCTTTCCTCCATTTCGAAAAATGGACGGCGTTTGATGATTGGCGCTTCCAGTTTGAACTGGATGATGGCGATCGCCTGGTGGATTTTAGTGATCTGCAGCTTTTCAAGCTCTGAAAGCTCTTCTCCCGAGGTCACCTTAGGATGGAAAGCCGAATTGTCATCATAGTATTTCTCAGCCAGGTTGACCAAAGGTCTAAGGTTGATGCCGTAGGCATCTTCGATAATATTCAAGTTGTCGTATCTTGCACAGATTCTTAAAATGTTGGCAAGACATACTTTGGAACCTGCGTAGGCACCGATCCATAAAACGTCATGATTCCCCCACTGGATGTCGAGTGAATGGTAATCAATCAGCGTATCCATGATTTTATCGGGTTCAGGACCGCGGTCATATATATCGCCGACAACATGCAGATGGTTGACCACCAGACGCTGCGTAGAATATGACAGGCCGATGATGAGCTTATCTGCCTGGCCCAGTGAAATAATCTGATTGACCAGCTTTTCGTAATACGTTTTTTTGTTCGCATCCTCATCAGTTTTATAAAGCAGTTCCTCGATGATGAATACAAACTGCTGAGGTAATGCTTTTCTAAGCTTTGAACGGGTATATTTTGTAGATGAATGTGCAATCAGATCGATCATCTGATGAATCGTCGTTATATACCACTCATCGAGTGCCTCTTTCGTTTCAAATTCATTTTTTATGAGCTGAAGTTTTTCTTCCGGATAATAGATCAAGGCTGCGAAATTACTGATTTCATCATCGGACAGCGTATCTTTGAAAAGCTCGGCGATTTTTTGTCTGACGTTTCCGGAACCGTTTCGGAGTACATGCTGAAAGGCCTGGTATTCTCCGTGAAGGTCGCTGACAAAATGCTCAGTTCCTTTAGGGAGATCCAATATGGACTCCAGATTCATAATTTCAGTCGCCACTTTTTCCTCGTTATCATATTTATTGGCAAGCAGGTCTAAGTATTTCTCTTTCAAGCCTGTATCATTAGTCTCAAGCATAGTAGACACTCCCATTTAATGTTACATACTATTATACTAGATTTTCGTCTGAGTATAACCCATTCAATGTAAAAGAATGCATTTTCTTATTATGAGTTACAATTTACAACGACGCTTTGTATAATGGTAATAAGACTAATAATATTCAGGGGGTCAGTCAGATGAAGTGGTGTCTCTCCGTTTTTGTCATACTATTGTCCAGCCTGGTCTATACGCCTCTTTTAAATGCAAATGAAACCTTCACGCCTGATACACTACCGGATGAAATCGACGAATATGTGCAGCAGAATGAAGAAACCAATGCAGGAGTGACCATCTCCCTTTTCGAATCAGATGATGTTATATTTCAAGGGAATTATGGTTACAAAGATATTGAGAACGGAATGGAAGTGGATGATGACACCGTTTTTGAATGGGGATCGATAACGAAACTGCTGGTATGGGTTTCAGTGATGCAGCTATGGGAAAACGGGCAAATAGATCTTAACCGCGATATTAAAGATTACTTACCATCAGATGTACTGGAAGACACTGTATATGACCAGTCGATCACAATAACGCATTTGATGAATCATGAAGCAGGATTCCAGGAAACCTTAGCGAATTTGTTTGTGGAAGAAGTCAGTGAAGATTATACATTGCATCAGGCAGTGAAAGATTCCGAGCCTGCACAAATATATGAGCCGGGTAATGTCTCGGCATATTCGAATTATGGTGTGGCACTGGCTGCTTTAGTTGTAGAGGAGATATCTGGCCAGTCATTTGATGTCTATGTGAAAGATCATATTTTTGAGCCGCTTGAAATGGAAGAGACTTCAATTTCTGTTGATGCCTCAGACAATGAATGGGTGCACAGAGGGAGAGAAGAAGTCAAAACCTATTCTGCGTCCGGCAGTGAATTAGGAGAAAACCGATTATATATCCCTCTTTATCCAGCCGGTTCTGCAATGGGGACAATGGGCGACCTTATAAAGTTCGGTCAGGCCCTGCTACCCGGCGACAGTGGATCATCACTGTTCAATGATGGTGAAACTTTAAATGAAATGCACCGGCCGACAAAATACTTTGCAGATACCGATATTCCATATAATGCGCACGGATTTTGGGTGGAAATATTTGAGGAGCCTGTCATTGGACACGGAGGCAACACGTCAGGATTTTCGTCGCATGTCAGATTGGATATAAATAAAGAGATTGGATATGCCGTGATGACGAATCAGGAAAATGAAGTGATATATAATTTTATGCTGGCTGAAGAGATATTCGGTGAAGCGGTCCATTCAGATTACAGCGGATTTTTACAAAGCCATGATGATATGTTTGTAAGGATGGCAAGAACAGTTAAAGAAGGCCCGCAAAAATTCATGAATATGCTGATTACTCCACTCTCCATCTATGAACCTGAACGATATGTCATGGTGCCTTATGAATATGACGGGAGGACGTATTATTCATATCCGAATTTTGATCTGGAAACCCTTGGAATGTTTGAACTATTTTCCGTAGTGGGCCTCTACCTTCTATTTATCATTTCGACGATATATTCAGCGCTCACTCTCACGGCCGGCGGATTGATTACACGCCCATTCAGAAATAAAAGGTCAGATGGAAAAACAAAACAGGATTTTAATAAATGGCATTATATCGGTAATGCGCTCGCCCTCATCATATTTATAAATTTTATAATTTATTTATCACAGATCACCGGTTTTAGGCCTCTTGAAGTTTATATGTGGCAGATTTACTTATCCTTCATATTATTAGTGATATTAGTAATTTATTTATTATTATACATTGTAATGCTGTGGCGGACAGAGGTGCGTAAATGGACATATCCAAAATACTTAATGACGCTCACAGCCATGTCCGTTGTGCTGTATCTGCTTTTATACCTGGATTTATATCAGTTCTGGGCTATATGAAATAAAGGGATAAATATGCTTTTTATTTTATAAATACACTTTAGATGGTATAGTTGGAGAAAGGGACTTATTACCCTTTTCTCCAACATTAACGATAACACCACTGTATTTATGTAAGCGTTTACAATATTGAAGGGGAAGTGAGATGATGACAAGAAAAGTAAATCGCGCAACCGCAGCAGTCTGGGCAGGGGAAAAGGATTACAGAGCACACGGCGCAACGCAGGTACCGGTGGTTAACAGCGTTTCTTATGACTACACGGACCTTGCACACTGGTATGATGTGGCCACAGGGGAAGCGGCAGGACACATTTACTCGAGGAACACGAATCCGACCGTCGCCTCTTTTGAGGACAAGGTCAGACAGTTGGAAGGCGCAGAGGCGGCGACGAGCTTTGCGACTGGAATGGCTGCCATCAGCAATGCGTTTTACACATTCCTGAAACCTGGTGAACGGGTGGTAAGCATCAAAGATTCATACGGCGGTACGAACAGAATCTTCAGTGATTTTCTGCCGCATATGAATATTGAGGCTGTCCTGTGTGATACGGGAGACCATGAGGCGCTCGAAGAAGAGATCAAAAAAGGATGCAAGGTGGTACATTTGGAATCACCGACGAATCCGACGGTAAAAATCATTGACATTAAAAGAATCGCAAAAGTTGCACATGAAGTCGGTGCCATCGTTGTTGTGGATAACACATTCGCCACACCTATCCTTCAAAGTCCATTGGAGCTTGGAGCGGATCTCGTCATTCACAGTGCGACCAAGTTTTTAGGCGGACATGCCGATGCACTCGGCGGTGTTTTATGCGGCAGGTCGGAACTTGTGGGTGAAGTGCACCATTACCGTGAAATCAACGGTGCGACTCTGGACCCGCATGCGGCATATTTATTGTTGAGGGGTTTGAAGACGCTGGACTTAAGGGTCAGAAAGCAGACTGAAAATGCGGAGAAGCTTGTTGAGTATTTGGAGTCACACCCGGAAATTTCAGATTTGTTCTATCCGGGACTGAAAAACCATCCGCACCACGATATAGCAACGGAACAGATGAGAGGATACGGCGGTATTTTCAGTTTCTCACTGAAAGGCGGGATGGAGGCTGTCAGAAAGGTACTGCCCCGTTTGAAATATGCGAACAGGGCCGCAAACCTGGGTGCTGTGGAGACTACCGTCGGACCGGCTAACACGACAAGCCATGTTGAATCCACTGAAGAGGAACTGGTCAACCTTGGCATCCCGTCCAGTCTGGTACGCTATTCTGCAGGGATTGAGGATTTTGATGATTTAAAAGACGATTTGGAAAATGCTCTCAGTATTCTCGAAAAATAATAAAGAGAGAGGAGACATGTGATGTTCTCCAAAAAAGAGTATAAGAAAAGACTTAATAGAACCAAACAAAGCATGATGCAGTATGGAATCGAAGTCCTGGTTGTGTCCAACCCATCGAATATGTGCTACCTGACAGGATATAATGCATGGAGTTTCTATGTCCATCAGGTGGTTGTTGTATTCATTGATGAAAAAGAACCTTTATGGATCGGCAGAGGGATGGATTCGAGAGGTGCAGAACAGACGACATGGATGAAGCCGCTAAATGTGATGAATTACCCTGATGAATACGTCCAGTCGACGATAAAACATCCGATGGACTATGTAGCAGAAGTTCTGCTTGAAATGGGAAAAGGAGAACGGAAAATAGGTGTGGAGATGGATGCATTTTATTATACGGCAAAATGTCATGAAAGAATGCTCTATGAACTCCCGGAAGCGGAATTGAAAGACGCCAGCGGAATCGTTAACTGGGTCAGATTGATCAAAAGTAATAAAGAGATAAGCTATATGAGAAACGCAGCGTATATAGTGGAACAGGCAATGACAGCAGCCTATGAAACAATAGAAGTCGGCACAAGGGAAAATGATGTGGCGGCTGCCATTTACAGTGCACAAATGCATGGCAGTGAAGATTTTGGCGGTGACTACCCTTCTATGGCACCGATGATTCCGACCGGAGAACAGACTGCGAGTCCGCATTTGACATGGACGGACAGGCGGTATGTGGACGGTGATCTGGTCACGATAGAAATTGCCGGTGCATACCGGAGGTATAATGCGCCGATGGCCAGAACGATGTCACTCGGAAAAGCAGAGCCCAGAGTGCTGGAAGTCGGAAAAGTCATCATGGAAGGTCTTGAAGAAACATTGAATTATATCGAGCCCGGACACACTGCTGCAGAAGTGAACAACGTGTGGGCAGGAACGATTGCAAAATATGGCTATGAAAAAGAAGCGAGAATCGGCTATTCAATCGGCCTGAGCTATCCCCCGGACTGGGGAGAGCATACAATCAGTTTACGTCAGCATGATAATTCGATTTTGGAACCGAATATGGTGTTCCATCTGATGCCCGGAATGTGGTTTGAAAACTTTGGTGTGTCAATCACGGAACCATTTGTTGTGACTGAAAACGGCGTGGAGCTGCTGACGTCATTTGAACGTAAAATTTATCAGAAAGGAATCGACTAAACAGACGGATTTCCAAAAAAACAGGAGCAAACCTTTGAGAATAAGGGTTTGCTCCTGTACTTTTTATGCTTTCAATACGTTATCTGTCGCTTTTGCGCCTGCTATATCTTTTTCAGTCAATTCTTTTTTTGAAAATGTCGTCCATGTTATTGATACGTTTGTGTGGTTGATTGAAATGCCCGGATGGTGCTGCTGACTTTCGGCATATACGGCAAGTTTCTGCACGAATGCTATGCCTTCAAGATATTTATCGAACTTAAAGGTCTTCTTCAATTTTTCACCGTCAAGTTCCCATCCATCGAGTTTTTCAGCTTCAGTTTTCACATCACTCATAAATTGGTCACCTCCGTAAAATGCTTACTCCTCTTTACCTTTTAACGGAGATGGTTAAACGTATTTAATGTTGTGGACTGAAATAAAATCTAGTTATTTTCGCTTGCGTCATAATCACCGAAAATGGTTTCGGGTAAAAGAAAGTTGTAAGTGACCTCCTGTGCTTCATTAGCCATTACCGCGTATCCGACATCTTCTTCAATATCTATCAGAAGATTTGAAGTGAAGGCGTTTGTGTTTCCACTGTGTCCGTATACAGGATTGTCAAAGTTTGTAACCATAAAACCATGTGCATTCCTTGGATTGTCCGTATCTCCGTAGTACTGCGAGATTTCGAACATGGATTCCATTGTTTCCCTGTCATCAAATAAAGGCGTGTCATTATTTGAGGGGAACAGTGCTTGTGCGAATGTGACAAGGTCCGGCAGTGTACTTACCGCAGAGCCCGCCGGGTATAATAGAATATGCCGCTGTTCTTCGGCTGTCGGGGGTATGGATGGCAGGTAGCCTGCCGTATCTGCTCTGGCTTCACGAATTTCGGGATTATCACTTAAATCGGGTGCAAGTGCGGTTTCATCCATATCCAGAGGTCCGAGAATGTTTTCATGTACATATTCATAAAAAGGCTGGCCGCTCAATTCTTCTACAATGTAGCCTGCGAGTGCCGTGCCCCAGTTTGAATATGAAGTTACTGCACCGGGCTCATATAATTGATCTGGCTGATGCTCTTTTATTTCTTCCTCAAGGGAATAGTTGTCCGGAATATCTGTAACAAAGAGGTCGGCAATTTCATCTCGAAATCCGCCCTGGTGATTCATCAGATGTATCATTGTGACAGGATCATCTTGTTCAAAGTCATCGAGAAATTCATCAGGAAGATATTCTGTGATGTCTCCTTCCAAATCAATCAAGTCATCTTCAACAAGCTGCATGACACTGATCCACGTCAGTAATTTTGTCACTGAACCCCATTCAAAAACGGATTCTCTGGAAACATCGATTTCTTCATCCAGATTCTGTTCGCCTTCATATGTTTCGTGTATGACTTCAACCGGTGTAAAAACAGCGAACATCACTGCGGTATCTACTTCATCATTTTCCGACATGAAGTCTTCTATTTCATCATCCAGGTCGTCTTCTTCAATACCGGAAGGAAGCGTCACATCAGTAAATGAGGTGAAAAGAGATCGGATAATCATCGCTGAGCTGATTAACATGAGCAGTTTATGTGTGATAATGGACCTCCCCTTTTAAAAACAGTCGTTACTGATGAATAATTGGCTGCGTAATCAGTTTTTTAAGCTTTGAACGAATAAGTCATCAGTAATTCTGAAGTTATGCGAATCCAGCCTGTTGTCAGTCCAGTCTGTCGATAATTCTGTGGTAACCGTCGCTGCCGTAATCGAGACATCGTTTGACGCGGGACACTGTCGCACTGGATGCGCCGGTACTATCCTGTACTTTTTTATATGTGTGGCCTTCTTTAATCATTTTTGCAACCTGAAATCTCTGTTTGAGGGCGATTAGTTCATTTGTTGTGCACAGATCATCAAAGAAATGATAGCAGTCTTCCAAACTTTCAAGCTTCAATATGCCTTCAAATAAGTCGTCGAGCTCCTGGCCTTTAATATTATCTATTTGCATAAAAACTCCCTCCATTAATAAAATCATCTTATCAAATTACTTTAGCGAATTAAAGCGTTAAACAATTATTCTGACAATCCTTGCATATCGCTGTCATATTTGTTACTATCAGATTTATCAGTTATTCTTTACTACGCTAAAGTGTTAAAGGAGATTTATTATGGAGAACACATTGATTATCAACCGCTTGAAATTAGCACAGGATTATACAGCACTGCTGGACGAGGAAAACTACCAGCTGGTCGACCTGAACATGGTGGAGCCTTTTTACATCGAGGATAAGGAACATCATCCCTCTACAATCATTTTTGAAAGAACCGAGCAATTGATGTCCATCAGAAGTGATTGGACGCGTTCTCTTTTGAACTACAATGAAAATTACCAGTTGAATCAAAGTCACTTTGGCTATTTCGGACCGGTCGTCAGAGGTTACGAAACCTTTTATCAGGCAGGTGTCGAACTTTACGGTCCCGGTGAGGAAGAGATTTTAAAAAGCATTGATATGCATTTATCATTTTTTAAAAGTAAAACGACTGACAGATACAGGGCCATCGTCGTAAACAATGATGAGCTCCTTGATTTATACATTGAGAAGTACGATTTGGACAGCAGCATAAAAGAGCTTATATATGAAAAGAACATATCGGAAATCAGAAAGGTGCTTGGTGAAGCGCACCCGCTCACTATTTTGATGACTGCCAAAGTGAGCGATCAGATTGAAATCATCAACAATGAATTTGAAAACAGTGAAGTGCTGGGGTTCATCAACCATTTAAGAAGTTATCTGGAAGATTATAATATGAAATTCATACTGGATTTATCATTCCGCTCGCCCCAGTCGTATTACAACGGTTTTTATTTTCAAGTATTTTTAAATCATGATTACCCGCTTTTAAGCGGCGGTGAATACAACAGTAATGCATTCGGCATTGCTGTGAATCTTTCGAATGGAGGTTTGCTATGATTACTGTAGCGCTGACCAAAGGCAGATTATTTAAAGATTTTACGGCTTATTTGGAAAATAATAACTTAACACAGTATATCGAGCCATTATCGGAAGAGACCCGTTCGCTTTATACTGTGGTGGATAATGTAAAATTCATCTTTGCAAAAGGTCCGGACGTTCCGACCTATGTCGAGAGCGGTGTGGCGGATATCGGTATCGTCGGCTCGGATATTATCGTTGAGGATGCGTTCAATATACTGAACGTTTCCCAGCTTCCGTTCGGGGACTGTCATTTTTCGGTGGCCGGTCTGCCCGACCAGGGAGAAATGAAAACCATCGCCACAAAGTATACTAATGTTGCCTCTAAATATTTCCGGGAAAAGAAGATGGATGTATCACTGGTGCATCTGAACGGCTCCGTTGAGCTTGCGCCGCTCCTCGGCTTGACTGACGGCATCGTGGATATCGTCCAGACGGGTAATACATTGAAAGATAACGGGCTGATCGAGTATGAAAAGATCATGGATATACATGCACGCTTGATCGCCAATAAAAGAACCTTCTATACAAAAGAAGATGAAATCTATAAATTTTTAACAGAAATCGGGGTTTTCTAATGGATGCTCTGGAATTAAAAAAAGTATTCGAAGAGAAATATGTTGAGAATCAAAGTTTTGACGGTATGAGCAATGTCATCCAAACTTTGGAGGACGTCAAGAAAAATAAAGACTGTGCCTTAAGAAGCTATACCGAGAAATTTGACGGTGTGAAGCTGGATAATTTCAAAGTGCCGGCTGAAAAACTCAAGAAAAGTTATGATTCTCTGCCGGCAGAAGAAAAACAGGCACTGGAAACGATCAGACAGAGAATAGAAGCTTACCAGAAGACGATAAAATATACAGATCAAGATGATGGTGAATTCAAATATGTTTATCACCCGCTTGAAAAGATTGGTGTTTATGTGCCGGGCGGCACGGCGCTCTATCCTTCCAGCGTATTGATGACCGTGGTGCCTGCGATTGCTGCAGGAGTGAAGGAGATACACGTCACTACACCGACATTTGAAGACAATAATATTACATTTGCTGCACTTTATTTGTGCGGCGTGGAAAATGTTTATACCGTCGGCGGCGCACAGGCGGTCGCAGCACTTGCCTACGGTACTGAAACGATACCTAAAGTCGATAAGATTGTCGGGCCGGGCAACTATTATGTTGCGATGGCGAAACGTCTGTTATTCGGAGAGGTCGGCATCGATATGATCGCCGGGCCGAGTGAAATCCTTCTATATATAGATGATAAAGTGGATGTGGATTCCATCGTTTATGATATTTATGCCCAGTCGGAGCACGATGCCAATGCACGGACATTTTTGCTCAGTGAAGATGCGGACATTATTGACCGTATAGAATCCAGATTGACAGAGCTGATAGACGAGCAGCCGAGAGCGGATATCATAAGAGCCTCCATCGAGGAGAACCATTATGCAGTGGTTGATTACAGAGAGGCACTGATAGACCTGGTCAATTATATTGCGCCGGAACATGTGTCTGT
This sequence comes from Lacicoccus kunmingensis DSM 17847, assembly GCF_059568765.1. Taxonomy (NCBI): domain Bacteria; kingdom Bacillati; phylum Bacillota; class Bacilli; order Caryophanales; family Salinicoccaceae; genus Lacicoccus; species Lacicoccus kunmingensis. The sequence continues at coordinate 123,241 of NZ_JCANUC010000007.1, forward strand.
CCAGCATGAGGATTCGGCCATGATCGTTAAAAACATCAAATATGCAGGTGCGGTTTTTGAAGGTTACCACACACCTGAGGCAATAGGGGACTACGCCGCCGGACCGTCACATGTGCTGCCGACGGACCGTACCGGCCGTTTCAGCCATGGTCTGAACGTCAATGATTTCCTGACGAGCCACGCAATCATTTCTTTGAATGAAGACACTTTTCAGGACATTGCTGGACCTGCGATGACAATCGCCAAAAAAGAAGCACTTGATGCACATTATCAGTCATTGAAAATTAGAACGGAGTGATTACATGATCATCATGGACAGGAATACGAGTCCAATATCACCATTGTCGGATGAAGCGATGATGGAAGTGTTATCCAGAACAAAAATTAATGAGTATCCAAGTGCAGAAATCGATCATTTCAAAAAAACGTATGCGGATTACTACGATTTAAATCCGGACAACATCGAAGTGGCCAACGGTTCCGATGAATGGATCCAGAAAGTGATTATGACACTCGGACAGGACGGCGTAATGACAGTGTCACCTGACTTCGTCATGTATGAGGAGTATTCAGCCCAGATTGATGCGAAGTTCACGACAGTGCCGTGTGATGAGAACTACAGGTTTGATTTTGATGAAGTCGTTACCCGGATTCATAAGGAACAGCCGTCTTTATTTTTAATATCGATGCCGCATAACCCGACCGGCCAGCTGTTTAAATATGAAGAGCTGAAAAAACTGTCGGATGCCATGAAAGAGATCGGCGGCTGCCTGGTCATCGACGAGGCGTATGCCGAGTTCGGTCCTGATTTTGATAAACCGGAAGGTGAACATGTTCTGATCATCCGGACTTTAAGCAAAATGTACGGTATCGCCGGCCTCCGGGTCGGACTTGTCATTGCCGAAGGAGAAACTTTTGAGAAAGTGACCGGCATCAACCATCCCTACCCTGTCAATTCACTATCGTTGAACCTGTCTTCAAAAATCTTTGAAGAGAAAGAGGCGCTGGCAGATTTTATAGACTATCAGAAAAAGTCGAAGGAAATGCTGGAAGATGCCTTCGAAAAAGTCAGTGACAAAGTGAATGTCATAGAATCCTATACGAACTTCGTCTTCACCTATGGTGAAAACGCAGTGGCTTTGGGGCAGTATTTGATGGACAATGGCTACAGGTGCAGAATGTACAATAATGAATCACTGAACAATGTTGTCAGGTACTCCATTATTAAACATGAAGATTACGACCGTTTAAATAAACTAATTTCAGAATGGGGCAATCAGAATGTATGAAAAAGAAAGATCTACAAAGGAAACACGGATTACAGTCAAATTGGATGATCAAAAGCCTTTTAAAGAATCCAGTATTTCGACGAATGTCGGTTTTTTCGACCATATGCTGACGCTGCTCTCATTCCACTCTGAGCTGTATCTTTACGTGGATGCGAACGGTGATAATGAAGTGGATGACCATCACACGGTTGAAGATGTCGGAATCATTCTCGGCCAGCTGCTGAGAGAGTTGTATGTGGAAAAAGAATCATATCGGAGATACGGCTCGTATTATATCCCTATGGATGAGTCGCTGGCACGTGTCGTCCTAGATTTATCAGGGAGACCGCACCTGAATTTCCAGGCGAAGTTTTCCAAAGAGAAAGTCGGTGCTTTTGATACAGAGCTCGTGATGGAATTCTTCAATGCCCTGAGCATGAACAGCAGGATGACACTGCATGTCGATCTGCTGAAAGGCGGCAACACACATCATGAAATCGAGGCGGTCTTCAAGGCCTTTGCACGCAGCTTGAAAGCGGCGCTCGAGGAAACCGAATCCGGTGTCCCCTCTTCTAAAGGTGTCATTGAATGATAGGTATCGTTGATTATTCCCTGGGAAATATCCAAAATATCAAAAATGCTCTGGAAAAGCTCGGACAGGATTTTATTTTATCAAGCAGAAAAGAAGATTTAATGGAATGTGATGCCATCATCCTGCCTGGCGTGGGGCATTTTGGAGAAGCGATGAACACTATTGAAGCACTGGGCATAAAGGAAGACCTGATTGAACTTGCTGAAACAAAACGAATGGTCGGTATATGCCTTGGTATGCAGCTGTTGTTCGAGTACAGCGAGGAAGGCGATGCAGCCGGACTGGGGCTGCTGCAGGGCCGGGTAAGGAAAATTGACACTGATCATACGATACCTCATCTCGGGTGGAACACATTAAACAGCGGATATGACGCGCTTGATCAGAGAGATGTGTATTTCATACACAGCTTCATGGTCACCCGCTCGCCGCATATCATTGCAACAGCTGACTACGGTGTGGACGTCCCTGCTGTTGCACAATATGAAAATGTTATCGGTATCCAGTTTCATCCCGAAAAATCAGGTGATGCCGGGTTGGAAATACTGCGTAAAGCAATCAAAGGAGGATTTCAATGAACATCATACCGGCTGTAGATATAATTGATGGGCAGAATGTTCGTCTGACGCAAGGTGATTATGATAAGAAAACATCGATGAAACGAACGCCTGAAGAAGCGGTGCAGTTTTATTCGACTTTTGAACAGGTTGGAAGAATCCACATCGTGGATCTGATGGGTGCACTGAAACAAAATGCACTGGAAACAACAGTCATCGGTAAACTTAAATCCCTGACGGATCGTCCGATGCAGATTGGCGGCGGCTTACGTAATCTGGAGACAATAGAGACTTATGATGAGATCGGCATCGATTATTTCATCCTGGGTACAAGGGCAATTATGGATATAGACTGGCTGAAAGAAGTGGTCAGACTTTATCCGGGAAGAATTTTCGTCGGTGTAGACGCCAGACAGGATGATATATACGTCAATGGCTGGACTGAAAACAGCAATATCACGATTGACGACTATTTATCGGAAGTGGAAGATCTGGAGTTTGCCGGAATCATTTATACGGATATCAATAAAGATGGAATGAATCAGGGTCCAAACTTTGAAAATACAAAGCGTATTAATGAACTGACAAAACATACTGTCATCGCAAGCGGTGGTGTACGGAATAAGGCAGATCTCGAAAAACTTGAATCAATGGGAATCGACAATGCGATAGTCGGAAAAGCGAGCCATAATGACGAATTTTGGGAGGGGATAGAATGATTAAAAAGAGAATCATACCCTGCCTGGATGTCAAAGACGGCAGAGTTGTCAAAGGTGTGAACTTCGTCGGTTTGAGGGATGTGGGCAGTCCCGTTGAACTTGCCAAGAGATATAATGAAGAAAACGCAGATGAACTGGTTTTCCTCGATATTTCCAAAACACAGGATGGACATGACCTGATGCTGGATATGATCCGGGAAACGGCAAAAGAACTGTTCATACCGCTGACGATCGGCGGCGGTATCAGAAGCGTGGATGACATCAGGCAGCTGCTGAATGCCGGTGCAGATAAAGTCAGCATCAACTCTGCAGCGATTAAAAATCCTGAGCTGATCAGAGAAGCGGCGGACACTTTCGGCAGCCAGTGTGTCTGTGTAGCGATTGATGTCAAGTATGACAATGAACGAAAGGATTACTATGTGTACACCCACGGCGGCAGCAAAGCGACGGATATTAAAGCATTCGACTGGCTGAAACAGGCTGCTGACCTGGGCGCAGGTGAACTGCTGATCACAAGTATGGACCATGACGGTGTCAAAGAAGGGTTCGACATCAGTTTCTTAAAAGAAGCGGTCAAACTTGTCAATATTCCGATCATTGCAAGCGGCGGTGCCGGAAATATCGAACATTTTGTGGAACTGTTCAACGAAACAGATATTTCTGCAGGGCTCGCTGCATCGATATTCCACAACCAGGAAGTGGAAATTAAAGATTTGAAAGAAAAATTGAACGAAGAAGGATTCGAGGTGAGATTGTCATGACACCTGATTTTGATAAAGCAGGCGGACTCCTGTCAGTGATATTGCAGGACTGGAACACCGGACAGGTACTGATGAACGGCTTCATGAACGAGGAAGCCTACCGGAAAACCATCGATGAGAATGTCGTATGGTTCTACTCAAGAAGTAAAGCGCGCCTTTGGAAAAAAGGTGAATCCAGCGGCCATATACAGACAGTCAAAAAGATGGCGCTGGACTGCGACCAGGATGCGCTGCTGATTCAGGTGGTGCCACATGGGCCGACATGTCACCTGGGTACACAGAGCTGCTTCGGAGATGATCACTTCAATGTACAGAGCCTTGAGAAGATTGTTAAAAATAAAGTTGAAAATCCCGAAGAAGGATCATACACCAAATATCTGATGGATGAAGGGCTGGATAAAATCCTCAAAAAGTGCGGTGAGGAAATGACGGAAATCGTCATCGCCGCAAAAAATGACGATAAGAAAGAAGTCATAGATGAAACAAGCGATCTTCTGTATCACCTTCTCGTTATGCTCAGGCAGCAGAACGTATCTTTGAAAGAAGTGGAAGACAACCTGCAGCAACGTCACGGAGAAACTCTGAATTACAAAGTAAGGGAAGATATCGAGGAATGGTAAGAGGAACAATTTAAACAAAAAAAGGGTACAAAATCGAAGAGGTAGTGATTTTGTACCCTAAAACTATATATTAGTAATTTCTGAGAACCTTATTTAAATGTTACTTTGATTCGGATACTGCCTGTTTCGAATAGCTGGCAGCAGATTGACCGGCTGTAAGTCCAAATACAGACCCGGACATTAAACCTGATCCACCCGGATAGTTATGATAGAAAAGTTCGCCGACCATTTCCCCGGCTGCATATAACCCTTTGATTGGCTGATTTTCTTCATCTAAAACTTCCGCTTTATTGTTGGCTTTGATTGCACCAAAAGTGAATGTGATGCCGCATGTCACCGGATACGCATAGAAAGGACCTTTGTCCAGTGTGAGTGCCCAGTTTGTCTTCTCCGGCGAAGCCCCTTTTGTCGACTTGCCATCCTTGATACTTGGGTCATATTCACCGTCCTGGACGGAATCATTATAAACATCCACTGTCTTTTTGAATACTTCCTTATCCACTTTCATTTTATCTGCCAACTCATCCAAAGTGTCAGCTTCAAAAACGGTTGCTTCTACTAAATCGTATTCTTTTCTCAGTAATGGTCTGACCTGGCTGTCATACAATTGGAAAGCTTTTTGGTCTTTCTGTCTCAAAGTCTCCTTACCATACTTAGCATAAGTATAGTTTCTGAAGTCGGCACCTTCATCCACAAATCTCTCACCATCAACATTGATGATCAAACCTAAAGGATACGATGATTTTTTGTAAATATCGCCCGGTTTGGAATAATCCCCGACTTTTGGCGCATTGAAGTCAGTTGTATGTGCGTGACAGCCATCATATTGGCCGGCTCTTTTTGCACCTGCGTCCAATGCCATCTTTATCCCGTCACCGGTATTGTATTCGCTGCCGCGAACAATCGCCTTCTCCCATTCATCTCCGAGATACTTAATCCTCAATTCTTTGTCTGCTTCAAATCCGCCGCATGCCAGCACGACAGAGTGTGTCTCAACCAAAACTTCCTCCTGGTTGTCTTTGTTTACATAGACACCTGTCACTTCATCGTTTTCTTTCTCCAATTTCATAGCAGGAGACTCATACCAGATTTCAACACCGTATTCCTCAGCTTTATCAAATAATGATTCTACCAGGCCGATACCTTTTTTATGTGTTTTAACAGGCAGGCCACCCCAGAATGTTTTCTTTCCTTCTTTTTCAAAGAATTGGTTTTCATTCAGTTCGAATTTTACGCCCTGCTCTTTCATCCATAGTATGGTTTCATAAGATTTTGTGACAAGGAGTTCCGCAAGCTCAGGGTTGCTTTTATTTTGAGTGACTCTCATTAGATCATCATTGAATTCCTCATTTCTATACTGAGGCATCTCAATATTCTCAGCTTCTTCATCAGTTAAATCATCAATGACTTTTTGAATGCCAGCCAAATCATTATAGGCAAATCTGATTGCTCCATCCGTAAAGAAAGAGTTGCCTCCCCTTTTGTGTTTCGGACCTTTTTCCAACATCAATACCTTCGAACCTTTTTCACCGGCAGCCACAGCAGCGCTCAAGGCTGCATTACCTGTACCTACTACTACAACATCAAACTTTTTGTTTTCAGACATACACTCACCCAATCCTTTAATAATTAATATAAATACGATAATTCAAGGTTAATGTAGTGTATAGTATAAGTAAAATATCATTTATCGATGAATGACTATCAAATTTTTCTATGGAGATGATGATCATGAATGAAAAAGACTGGCATATCATAGTTAATTTATATGAAGAGAAGAATATTACCAAAACAGCAAAAAAATTGTATATCTCCCAACCATCCCTGACTTACAGGATTAAACAGATTGAATCTGAATTCAAAACGAATCTGATTCACAGAGGTAACAAAGGAGTAATATTCACCAGTGAAGGAGAGGTCGTTGTTCAGTATGCCAGAGAGATGTTAAAACACCTGCAGTCCACGAAAGAAAAAGTGAATAATATCAGCGGTAAATTTAAAGGCACTTTGAATTTGGGTGTGTCCAGTAATTTTGCATTATATACACTGCCAATCCTGTTAGAAGGGTTCAGCTCAAAATATCCTGATATAGACATTCAGTTAAATACCGGATGGAGTTCGAAAGTGCTGGGATATTTGAGCAATGAGAACATCCATGTCGGTATTGTCAGAGGAGATCATAGCTGGAGAGGAGAGAAAGAACTGCTGAAGCAGGAAAAGTTATTTGTTGTATCGAAAGAAAAAATATCTTTATCCGAACTGCCACATTTAAATTACATCAGATTCAATACGGATATATACTTAAAAAACACATTTGAAAATTGGTGGCAAAACAATTATGATGTACCGCCTAAAATCACCATGGAACTGGATCGAATTGAAACTTGCAAAGAACTGGTCAAGAGGGGCATCGGTTATTCATTAATGCCTGAAATCAGCCTGAGGGACGAAGATGACTTGTACAAAGTGGAACTGACCATTGATGGTGAAGCATTAATACGTGATACCTGGCTATGTTACCGTGAAGAATTGCTTGAACTCGATATAGTCGATGCATTTGTCAGCTATACTAAAGAACATTTTTCTGTTCAAACATAAAATATGGGACCTGGATTTTATCCAGGTCCCATTCACTTACTTGTTTAATTTATCCCCTGCTCTTTCTCTTTCTTTCTGATATCAAGGAATACTTTAGTTTCAGCAACTACCACTCCGGACAGTAATACAAGTCCAATCAAGTTTGGAACAGCCATCAGAGCGTTGAAGACATCTCCAAGGTTCCATACTGTTGAAAGTGACATTGTAGCACCTGGAATGATTGCAATAACAAAGACGATTCTGTATAACATTGTAAATTTCGAACCGACCAGGTAAGTGAAACATTTTTCTCCAAAGTAACCCCAGCCAAGAATTGTTGAGAATATGAATACGAGTAATGTTATCGCGACAACATAGTCACCAACGCCTGGTAAGAAAGCTTCAAATGACTGTGCTGTCAGAGCTGCACCTTCAGTACCTGAAGCGTACATGTCCGCCATTACCAGTGTGATACCAGTAATCGAACAAACAACAATTGTATCGATGAAAACCTGAGTCATTGAAATCAGAGCCTGACGTGCAGGCACATCTGTTTTCGCCGCCGCGGCTGCGATACCGCCTGTACCGAGACCGGCTTCGTTTGAGAACAAGCCTCGGGCGACACCCATACGAATGACAGTACCAAGCGCACCACCGGCAACAGCATTACCAGTAAATGCATCGGTAAAGATCAAGCCTATCGCTGCAGGGACCTGATCAATTTGTATGATCATTATAGTAATACCAGCTAAAAGGTAGAAAACAATCATGAAAGGTACGAGTATACCTGCAGTTCTACCTATACTCTTAACACCGCCCAATAACACTGATCCGACTAGGACAGCCATTATCACACCTGTCAGCCATGTCGGAACATTGAACACGTCAAGGGCAACATCGGACGCCGCATTGGCCTGGATCATATTTCCTATACCGAATATTGCTGCAAAGACAGCGAAGAATGCGAATAATACGCCCAGCCATTTTTGGCCAAGACCGTGTTCCAAGTAATACATCGGTCCGCCGGACATTTCCCCTTTTGAGTTTTTCTGACGATATTTAACCCCTAATATACCTTCGGAATATTTAGTCGCCATACCGACAAGTGCCGTCATCCACATCCAGAACACTGCACCGGGCCCACCGATTACAACAGCCGTAGCCACACCGACGACGTTTCCGGTACCCACTGTAGCTGCAAGCGCTGTCATAACTGCCTGGAAGTGTGAAATATCCCCTTCACTTGTGGCATCCTCTCTCTTAAATAACATCTTGAGTGAGTATGGCAGCATACGGAATGAGAAGAATGAAATTCTAATCGTTAGAAATATCCCGGTACCTACCAAAAAGATAATCAGTGGCAATCCCCAAACAAAGCCACTGAGCCAAGCAATAAAATCTGCTATTGATTCACCCATTGTAAAATCCTCCCCTTAATATGTATTCTTCACAAAGGTATATGAATTCTCAAATAATGTCAATATTGTGAATAAGATAATAAATACTATAAAAGTGAATTTATTATAGATATTGTAATTAAATTACGTAGATTATGTAAGTTATATTTCTCACGTGTGGATTAAACATCGTATGTTACAACTTTTAATTAAAAAAGTCATTTGAAAGTTTCACTTTCGAGATATACTAAATAATATTGTATTTTTCTAATTAATAATTTTCAAAAAACTCGTTGACAACGCTTTCACATATTAATATAATGAAATTGTGTTCGAATAACATATCTAGGTACGATTGCCGTACAATGGGAGGTGTAAGAATGGATAATGTTTTTATTGACAGTGTGGATACATATATTTGTGATCTGCCTGTGAAACGTCCGCATCAGCTTGCAATGACAACTATTACTACGCAGGCGATTGTGATTACAATCATTAAAGATAAATCCGGAAGAACCGGTGTTTCTGAAGTAGCAACTATCGGTGGTGCCTCATATGGTGACAGTACTGTAGAAGCCATAAAAGCCAACGTGGATAAATACATCGTTCCGCATCTGATAGATCAGAGTCCAATCCATTTCAACAGAATTATGACAACAGTTTCAAAGTACGTGAGAGGAAACTATTTTGCGAAAGCTGCCATAGAAACTGCCTTGATAGATTTGGCTGCAAAGCAAAGAGAAATTCCTGCTTATGAACTTTTTGGCGGAAAGATCCATGATTCATTACCTCTGGCATGGACATTGGCAAGCGGAGATACAACTAAAGATATAGACGAAGCTCAGGAAATGCTGCATAAAAAAAGGCATAACATCTTCAAATTGAAAATAGGTCATGGTGATCCTACAGCCAACGTCAATCATGTAGGAGAAATTATAAAAGCTGTCGGAGATCAGTCCAGAATAACTGTGGACATCAACCAGGCATGGGATGAGTACACTGCGTCCAAACAGATCAGAGCTTTGGAGGAAATGGGTGTATCCATGATAGAACAGCCGCTCCCGACATGGAACTATGAAGGTATGAAGAGATTGACCGAGAAATTTGATGTGTCAATACTTGCAGATGAATCGACGACATCACTGCATGATACTTACCGCATCATCAAAGAGAGAGCCGGAGATGCTGTAGCACTTAAACCGGCAAAGCACGGCGGTATTCTCGAGACGAGAAAGATTGCGGGTATTGCTGAAGCTGCAGGCTTTGGAATATACGGGGGCACAATGATCGAGTCAACTGTAGGTAATGCAATCGCAGCAAGCGTTTATTCGACGATACCTGAATTTAAGTTCGGAACAGAAATATTCGGTCCGCTGCTCTACCAGGATAAACTGACCCTTGAAGATATTAAGGTTGAGAACTTCGAAATACAAATACCGGATGATATCGGTTTTGGCAGCACATTGGACTACGATAAGCTCAACCACTATCAGAGATAGGCAAACCGTCAAACGGTTGTTATATAAATAATAAAAATATTAATAGGAGTGTTAATTATGACAGTAAACAATCAATTGCCAACGACTAAAAACGAACGTGTTGAAGAGGTCTTCGATATATTCATCAAACATATGCAGGAGTTTTTCGATGAAGCGAAACTCAACCACGAAGAATATACTAACTTTGTAAACTGGGCAGACCGCCTGGGTAAATCCGGAGAACTTCCATTATATGCAGACGTATTCCTGGAAACGCATGTATTACAGTCAATGTATACTGAACTGCCGGGGACTCAGCCTTCCCTTCTTGGACCATACTACGTTGAAAATGCGCCTTTTGTTGAACCGGATGAGAATGGTATTGTAGAACTGCCACAGCGCGCGGATGAAGAAGGCGATGTATTCTACTTCAGCGGAACAGTTAAAAATGTTGATGGTGAAGTGCTTAAAAATGCAGAAGTTGATTTCTGGCAGAACGACGGCTCGGCAAAATATTCCAATTTCGACTCGGATGCGCCAGACTTTAACCTCCGCGGACGTTTCGTAACGGATGATGAAGGTAAATTTACAGTAAAAACATTCCTGCCGTTACCATACTCAATTCCAGATCAGGGACCGACAGGTGAATTCCTGGGTTACATGGATCAGCACCCTATGCGTCCGGCGCACCTGCACATCATGTTCAAATCAGAAGGTCACGAAACGCTGATTACGCAAGTATTCTTTGAAGGTGATGAGTGGATGGAGACTGACGTGGCACAAGGTGTACGTGAAGAACTTGTTACAGACCCTGTAGACAAAGGCGATTATAAAGAATCACACTTGGACTTCGTACTTCGTAAAGATAACTAGAAAAAACCAGGGCATGGAGACATGCCCTTTTCGTATTTATGAAATTAATTGGAGGAATGGACTGTGAGAGAATTACCAGAACCAAAACTATCCCTTTTAGGACATATGGAATTATCAGTGGCGAAGCCTCACCTGCCTAAGAAAACACCAATAGGAAACCGTAGAATTATTCAGGTGACCGGCGGTAAATTCGAAGGAGAATATTTTAACGCGAAAGTGCTTCCGGGCGGTGACGACTGGATTACGGTACGCGAAGACGGAACAATCATCCAGGATGTACGCATCACTCTGGAGACTGACGATGAAGAGCTCATTTTAATGACGTACAGAGGTATCAGAACAGGGGACCGTTCAGTTTTAAACCGTCTGGACCAGGGAGAGGAAGTGGATCCTGATGAATACTACTTCAGAACCAATCCTGTATTTGAAACCGGCAGCGAAAAATATCACTGGCTGAATAACAGAATATTCATCTCAAACGGCATCCGTATGCCTGAAGGTGTCAGTTATTCAATATACACAGTCGAATAGGCGGGTAAACTCATGAAACTGATCAATACCGAAAATAAACAGATCAATGTCAATATAACTACACATCCTGAAAGTGACGTCTTACTAATTTTCATACATGGCTTAACGGGCAATTATCTGCAAATGCACCATTTCCAAAATTACTTCAAAAGTAAATATAATACATTAAGTTATGATTTAAGCGGCCGCGGCGACAGTACACTGCAAAATGATCCGGCTGATATTCAACAGCACAGCAAAGATCTGCTTGAAATCATAGACTCGTTGGAGCATGACAATATTGTCCTTGCAGGCTATTCAATGGGCGGCTATATTGCTGTAGACGTTGCAGGCCGGAGTTCGAAAGTTAAAAAAGTGGTTCTTTTGGACGGCGGCGGCGAAGCAGATGAAAATACAAGCAGTCTTGTCCTCCCTTCTCTTGGCAGGCTTGAAAAAACATTCGATTCAAGAGACGAGTATCTTGAAATGATGAAGAAGTCGTACGGTGCTATGGGAATTGAATGGAGCGCGGTCATGGACCAGGTAATCGACCATGAAATTACCGAGGCAGATGATAAAATTCATCATAAATCAGACTATGAGCTGACTAAACAGGATTTTGAGAGCTTTTATGACTTCCCTTTCGATGAAGCATACGAAAAGCTTGAAGTCCCTGTATTCCTGATAATCTGTACAGGTCCGATAAAAGATGATATCGCCCTGTTCAGTAAAGAGGGTTACGATAAAATGCTTAATACTGTTAAAGATATAAGCGCTACAGTCATAGATATCAATCACTATGAAATTGTATTTAATGAACAGAAGAACTTGAATAAACAAATAGAAAAATTTTTAGAAGAGGAGTAATTTAAAATGGAATCAAAAATCACTGATTTAAAATCTGCTCTTCACCCGGTTAAGGATGGAGATACACTGATGGTCGGCGGTTTCGGACTGATCGGTGCACCACTCTCTTTAATAGATGAGTTGACGAAGCTCGAGGTTAAAGAACTGACGGTAATCAGCAATAACGTCGGTGAGGCAGGAAAAGGACTGGGTATCCTGCTTGACCAGGGCAAACTGAAAAAAGCGGTTGGCTCATATTTTACAAGTAACAGAGAAGTCGCCAAATGGTATAATGCCGGCAAATTGGATCTTCAGCTGCTGCCGCAGGGTACGCTGAGTGAGGTCATCCGTGCAGGCGGTGCAGGCATCGGCGGTTTCTACACTAAGACGAGTGTCGGGACGGACCTTGCAAAGGGTAAGGAAACAAAAAAGATCGACGGTGAGGAATACGTATTTGAAAAAGCTTTGAAATCCGATGTGTCTCTTGTACGTGCGCATAAGGCTGACAAACTCGGCAATCTTGTTTATTACAAGACAGCCCGCAACTTCAACCCGATGATGGCAACTGCAGGAAAATATGTTGTTGCAGAAGTCGATGAAATTGTTGAAGTGGGAGAGTTGAACCCTGAGGAAATTGCGACTCAGCATATATATGTGGATAAGATTGTTCTTGCTGAACAGATATTAACTAAAGAAGGAGTGGTTCAGAAATGAGTGTAAAAGATATGATTGCTGAACGAGCTGCCCAGGCTTTAGATGAGTATTCAGTTATAAATCTGGGTATCGGCATCCCTACTCTTGTGGCGAACTATTTGGATAAGGATAAATTTTATCTGCACACAGAGAACGGATTACTTGGAGTCACATCAGTTGCAGAAGAAGATATCGACCCGAACATTGTCAACGCCGGTAAACAGCCGGTCGGTGAAGCAACAGGTGCAAGTTACTTTCACAGTGCAGACTCATTTGCGATGATCCGCGGGTCGCATGTTGATGTTGCGATTCTCGGCGTATTGCAGGTTGGCGAAAATGGACAGGTGGCCAACTGGGCGATTCCGGGTAAAGATATTATCGGTGTCGGCGGTGCAATGGATCTCCTCGTCGGAGCTAAAAAGGTGATCATCACCACAAATCACACTGCGAAAGACGGTTCACCGAAATTCCTGAAGGAATGTACTTTCCCTATTACGTCAACGAGGCCTGTGGATATGATCATCACAGATCTCGCAGTGTTTGAACGAAAAGACGATAAATTCGAACTGATAGAATTGATGGGCGACACAACACTTGAAGAAGTTGCGGAAAAAACAGAAGCGGATTATACAGTGTCTGAATCGCTGAAAAGGAGTGCGGAATAATGACTGAAGTTGTTATAGTAGATGCGGTAAGAACACCGATAGGCAGATATAAAGGTGCTTTAAAGTCAGTAAGGCCGGATGACCTTGGTGCAATTGTCATAACAGCACTTGTTGAAAGAAACCCGAATCTGGATGTAAACCAGATAGATGAAGTGATTTTCGGCAACGCCAACGGTGCGGGCGAAGAGAACAGAAACGTTGCACGTATGTCTGCATTGATCGCGGATCTACCTGAAAGTGTGGCGGGGACAACTGTAAACAGATTGTGCGGTTCGAGCCTTGACTCTGTCTCAATGGCGGCACGTTCAATCATGACTGGTGAAATTGATATCGCAATCGCAGGCGGAACAGAGAGTATGTCAAGAGCGCCATTTGTCATGCTGAAGCCTGAAAAAGAATTTCCAAGAGGCAACATGGAACTCGTGGACACGACAATCGGCTGGAGATTCCCGAATCCTAAAATCGAATCTGAACACGGTATTGATTCAATGCCGCAGACAGCTGAAAATGTCGCACAGAGATACAACATTACAAGAGAAGAACAGGATCAGTTTGCTTTTGAAAGCCAGCAGCGTGCGAAAGCCGCGGTTGAAGCGGACCGTTTCAAAGATCAGATGATTCCTGTAACAATCACCGACCGTAAAGGGAACGAAACAGTTGTTGATAAAGATGAGCATCCAAGACCGGAAACTTCACTTGAGAAGCTGTCACAGCTCCGTTCAATTTTCCCTGACGGTACAGTGACTGCAGGAAATGCCTCAGGTGTAAACGACGGTGCAAGTGCACTGTTGGTAATGAGCAAAGAAAAGGCTGAAGAACTGGGCTTAACGCCACTTGTAAAATACACGTTCTCTGCAACTGCAGGTGTAGAACCGGCTGTAATGGGTCTTGGTCCTATAGATTCTACAAAAAAGCTGCTTGAGAAAACAGGACGGACGATTTCAGATATCGGCCTGATGGAACTTAACGAGGCTTTTGCTTCACAGTCCATAGAGTGTATCAACCAGCTGGGCATTGACAGAGCCATTGTCAACGTCAATGGCGGAGCAATCAGCTTTGGTCACCCACTCGGTGCGAGCGGCGCAAGAATTTTGACGGATCTGATCTATGAAATGAAACGCCGTGATACCAAGACGGGTCTGGCAACGATGTGTATCGGGGTCGGCCAGGGTATCTCCCTAATGGTAGACAATATATAAAATAAACAGAGCCTGAATCCTTGTTATGGATTCAGGCTCTGTTTTGTTTCTAAAAGTTAAATCAGACGTTTTCTGATTGCTCCTGACAATATATCTATCAAGCTTACAAATACGACGACGACGACAAGGATCATACCGACTTCATCCCAGTTTCTTTGATATGTGGCAAGTATGAGCGGTGCACCGATACCCCCGGCGCCGACAATACCGAGCACTGTCGATGCACGTACGTCGATTTCGAAACGGTATAAAGAGTAGGATACGAACTCCGGCAGCACCTGCGGGAGAATACCGTACCACATGGATTGAATCCGGTTACCACCGCTTGCCTTGATTGCATCAACGTTCTCAGAGTCAATCGATTCAATGACTTCGGCGTAAAGTTTACCGAGCATACCGATCGAGTTAATACTGATGGCGAGAACCCCGGCGTACGGGCCGATACCGACAGCAGCAACGAAGATGATTGCAAAGATCAGCTCGGGAATCGCACGTATGGCATTCAGCAGCGCTTTTCCGATATAGGAGAACCTGCCGCCTACGTTTCTTGCAGCCAGAAAACCGACAGGTACCGCAAGAATCGTCGCAACAAATATTCCTGCATAGGCAATGGCGATTGTTTCAAGCATATAGCCGATGTATTCAGGGTATTTATCATAATTATCAGTGTTGATCAACGGTTCTATGAACAGCCGCTTCAATGTTTCCAAAGTGGACACCGAGGAGCTGTTGATGTCGAACGGCGTGGATACGAGGGCAACAATATAGATGAAAGCAAGTATGAGAACAGTGGCCAGAACATACATGCGCTTCGTTTTGTTAAAGGTTTTATGCGTTCTTATTTTATCATGCTGTTTCATTATTCAAGACGCTCCCTTAGCTTATTACTGATGAAATCAATGATCGTAATGACGATAAAGAGTGTAAAAATAATTGCTGCCACATTTTGATAATTAAACATGCTGAGCTGTTGTCTTAATATGATACCGATACCGCCGGCACCGACAAAGCCGAGCACTACCGATGCTTTCACATTGATTTCCAATGAATAGAGCGTATAGGAAGCATACTGCGGTAAAATTTGCGGAATGACTCCATATCTGATCACCTGCAGAGTATTGCCGCCTGATGCGCGGATGGCTTCAAGCGGTCCGGGATCGACTGATTCAATGGACTCGCTGAGCAGTTTACCGATGATACCTATCGTCAGTATTGTGAGGGCGAGAATACCCGAAATATCACCGATGCCGACAAGCGCAACGAAAAGAACAGCCAGTATTATTTCCGGTACAGTACGCAGTATATTGAAGAAAAACCGGATAATACGGTAGAACGTCAGATTTGTATTGATATTCGATGCGGCAAGAAAGCTGACAGGCAGTGCAAGAATCGCCCCGAAAGTTGTACCGAACAATGCGATATTCCATGTTTCAAGAAGCGGCTGGATGACACTCGTAAAGTATTCCCAGCTCGGTGGCCAAAGGTCTTCCACCACAAACAGGAAGATTATTGGGAAGCCTTCTATCACCCTTTGAGGGAAAGCTTCAGTCTGATAGGCAGCCACTATATAAAGCAGTATGACCAAAAGAAGAATACTGAGAATAAACAGCTTGAACCGCATGGGCGTCAGAACGATACGCTCAGACTTGTTCGGACTCGTTTTTTTCATCAGTCTCCTCCTCACTGCCAAGAAGATCATCCTCTTTAATCGGACGGTCATAAATCTCTTCGAAGGTCTGATCCGTCACTTCCTCTATCGGTCCGTCGAACACCAGATTACCGTCCCTTAAGCCAATGATACGGTCGGCGTATTCCATCGCCATATCAATGAAGTGAAGGTTGACAATTGTTGTGAGTCCGTCCTCCCTGCTGACTCGTTTTAGGTCTTTCATGACTTTATGTGAAGTCGGAGGGTCGAGACTTGCCACAGGTTCATCTGCGAGGATGACTTTAGGCTGCTGAGTCAATGCACGCGCAATACTGACACGCTGCTGTTGTCCCCCGCTCAGATTGCTTGCGCGGACATATGCTTTTTCATCGATTCCGACACGCTCAAGGTTATTCATCGCAATTTGCAGATCGTTCTGGGGGAACCATCCGACCAGGCTGCGCAGTGTGCCCGTATGCCCGAGTCTCCCCGCAAGAACATTTCTCAGTACGCTCATGCGCTTGACGATGTTGTAACTCTGGAAAATCATGCCGATGTTTGTTCTTACTTTTCTAAGCTGGCTGTTTTTGAGCTGTAAAATATCTTCTCCGTCCACGATGAGCTCACCACTGGTTGGTGTCACCATACGGTTGATACTCCGTATCAATGTCGATTTACCGGCGCCTGACATACCGACGATGACCACGAATTCTCCCTCGTTAATTTTTAAGTTGATGTTTTTCAAACCTTCATGTCCATTCGGATACACAAGGGAAACATCGTTAAATTCTATCAATGCATTCACCATCCCGGGAATAAAATTAAAAATATGTAAAAGGGAGATGCGTAAGGGAGTCCCTTCATCTCCTTTTGAAAATGTTGTTATTCGTTTAAGTCACTTTCGAACTCTGCATATACTTCACGTACAATATCATAGTCTTCGGACTCTGCTTCAGCAATGCCGTCCCACTCATAAATTTCATACATGATATCAAGCATTTCTTCATTTTCATTCAAACTTAGGAAAGCATCTGTAATCTGCTGTTTCATATCATCCGGCAGTTCAGAACGGACAGAAATGGTATCGTTTGGAATTTCATCTGTATGTCCGATCACTTTGACCTGATCCATTACATCCGGAAGATCTTCTTCAACAGTTACACGAGCATCATCAAAGGTAGTAGCGAAATCTGCCTGTCCGTCATACACTTGTGTAATTGCGTTATCATGACCGCCTACTGAAAGCTGATCAAAATGACTTTCCAGTTCATCCACGCCCATCTCTTTCAACTGCATTGCAGGGAAAAGATAACCGGAAGTTGATAAAGTATCCGGGAACGCCCAGACAAGCCCTTCCTGATCCACAAGATCTTCAATGCTTTCAATATCTGAATCTGCATTAACTACATATTGTGCAACGTAAGATTCTGAGCCGTTTCTGACAGATTTTAAAATCACGTCAACATCTGCACGTTCTTCAGCCTGTACAAAACTGAATGGTGCAAGGAAACCGATGTCAACCTGCTGTGTTCTCATCGCCTCGATCAGACCGCTGTAATCGACCATGACCTCAGCCTCCACTTCAATACCAAGCTCTTCTGAAAGGAACTCTTCAAGCGGTTCAGCTGTTGTGGCGATATTACCTGCATCACTTGAAGGAATAAAACCCATGGACAATGACTCAATCTCTTCACCGGATTCTTCTGAAGTCTCCTCGGTATTCTCAGCGGCTTCACTATCTTCGTTACCTTCAGAGTCTGAATCATCACTCTCACCGTTACCGCATGCAGCAATTACAGAGATGACCATGATTAAAGCAAACAGCAAAAGAAAACGTCTTAACCCAAAATTCATTTCGTCTACCTCCCAAGTAGAAATATGTATTTTATTTTCTCAAAGAGAGAAAAATTTCCCTCTTCTACCTTAAGAATATTTAAACCGTTTTCCAAAGTCAATGTTATTTTCAAATAATTAGGAAATACGTCATCAAGTATAAAATAAACTCCCCTTTATATTATGAATATATCGGGGAGTCTCGTCGTGTACTATCCTATTCAAATTTTAAAACGGCAGTTCAATCTCTGTATTTCTGCTTATCAGCTCTGCAGTCTCCAGAAGCGGCGATAAATAATGGTCTTCAACTTCTTGTCTTGTCGTCTGGGAGGAGTTTGTGGAGCAATTGATTGCGGCGATGACTTCTCCACGCATATTGCGGATCGGTGCAGCGATGGACATCAGTCCGATTTCCAGCTGATCTTCGCTGATCGCCCATCCTTTTTCACGTATTTCTTCGAATTCTCTACGCAAATCTACTTCCTTATATGTCGTATTCGGGGTGAGGGCTTCGAGTTTCGCGGTGGCAAAAAATTCCTGAAGCGCTTCTTCACTTTTTTGCGCAAGTAATAACTTACCCATGGAAGTGGCGTATGCAGGCAGATGTGTGCCGATATTGAGTGAAATATTCATGATTTTATTCGCAGGCACACGTCCGATGTAAACAATTTCCTCGCCCACTAACTTGGCAATTGAACTTGACTCATTGGTCTGCTTAGATAATTCACGCAACAGGGTCGTTGTAATTTCCCAGCTGTCTCTGGCAGTCATGTAAGAATAGCCGAGTGACAGAACTTTAGGCGTCAGATAAAATCGGTTGTCGAGCGCCTGTGCGTACCCCAGATTGACCAGCGTGATTAAGACGCGTCTTGCGGTCGGTCTGGAGATATTGGTCAATTTTGCTGCGGTTGATATGGTTAAATGATCGTGGCTGTCAAAAGCTTCAATGACTTTCAATCCCTTTGCAAGTGTTTGAAGATGATCAGCACTATTAAATTCTTCCGTCATAATTATCCCTCAATTGTACGATAGTTAAAAATCTGTACTATTATCATATCATTTTTAAGGTGATAAATCTTATATAATTAAATGTTAAGGCCAGAAACCGATCCACTGCCAATAAGTATATGCCACGAATGTAATGATGAAAACACTTGCGATTGTCGATAGTATTCCCGGCAGAAGGAAATCCTGCTGCTCCACTCTGCCTGTACTGTGAGCGACAACATTCGTCATCGTTTCCACCACGAGTATAAAACCGAGCAGCAACGTCACTGCTGAAAGCACTGACATGACCACAGGATCAAGTCCGGACTGGGCTGACAGACTGATCAGTACCGGCAGCAAAGTGATTACAGCAGTGGATACATTGGTTACGCCGAGGTGATACAAGTGTGACACCAATACAGTAATGGGTATCGCAAGCCACGGATTACTGAATATCTCCACTATTACAGGTGGGGAAACCAGTAATTCAAGCAAGTCTATCGCTCCGGACTCAATCAGTGAGTAGCCGAGGGACAAGGTTGCACCAATCAGCAGTACGATGCCGAAATTAATATTGAGCAGTTTTCTCCACTCTACGAAGCCGGTGCCCGGCATGGCCATCATGACGACAGCAAACAATGCGCCGAATGTCGGGTGGTAACCATGCCATGACTCTGTGAGCCATATAAAAATGGTGATGATTAATATGACTATACATTTTATTTCATCTGCCTTAATTTTTCCAATCGCAATGTTCTTTTTCTTCATCTCTTCCTGCAATGTCTCAAAAGATTCATCTTCTGCCGGCGGATAAACTTTCCATATGATATATAACACTGAAACGACCAGTAATATCCAAATCGGGGCAGTGTATATAAACCATTCCAAACGCGAATTTCAAGTTTAAGTTAGCCACTAGGGTATAATCCCAATCCAGAGTTTGTGAAAGCACTCTGGTGGCTGGGCTTCTCCTCCCCCGAGGGGAGGAGAAAAATTTTACACTAGGCACTTTGTACCATTTGTGTTTGATTGAGTGCCTTGGCGAAACGCTCATGCGGTGTCTGGTAGCCCAGGATTTTACGTGGGTAATCATTCATCCACGGTTGGATGCGCTGGATTTGTCGATCACTGACGGCAGAGATCGGCTGGCCTTTCGGGATAAACCGGCGAATGAGCTTATGCTGGTTCTCGCTGGTCCCCCGTTCATATGACGCAAATGGCCGAGCAAAGTAGACGTCTGTCACATGCTTCAAGGTTTCATGAAGTGCACTGAATTCAGAGCCATTATCCGATGTGATGGTCTTGAATAACGACGGCATGTGGTCACCGGCCCGTTCAACGAGTGATTCAATCGCCTCAGTGACGGATTGCGCGTCCTTGCCATCAATTTTTAACAGCACTTCAAATCGGGTCTGTCGCTCCGCGAGTGTCAGCAACACC
>NZ_JCANUC010000008.1:0-121364 GCF_059568765.1 Lacicoccus kunmingensis DSM 17847
GTAACCCCTGGTATCATAAGGTTTTAAGCAGTTTCTTTTATCGCCCGGTGGACCGGACGATGATCCCAAATAGCTCTATGTCTTCTCTACACTACAGCATTTTATACTCAGTCCCTTTAACACTAGTAACTGGATTTAAACCCATCAAAAGGTGATAGGATACGTATCATCTGGTATGCTCCCTTCAAAATTTTCACTTTCCTAGGTGTCTACTTTGAAGAGATCTTTTCTATACCACAAAAAAGAAATGTATCAGTCGAGGATCTGCTCAAAGTATTTGAACGGTATGATTCCGGTGAGTCGTTCCCGTCTATCGTAGAGAAACTCCACAAATATGCACATATATTTCACTAATTTATAAAAAAATCGATGTGTAACTCATAAGTCGTGAATTGTTTTATAGTTCGCTTTAATTACTTTCTTTTCTTTTTATGACATCACTTAAATTAACGATGTTATCTTTGTGATGGATCTCTGTTGTTCCTAGATATCCCTTGTCTAATCCTATGAGGTTTTCGATTTCAAAGCTAAATAAACTCAGTCCATATTTCTGAGATAGATGTGAAATCAAATCGTTACTAGTTATATAGTTATTTTCAATTAATAACTCCACTGCCTGCTTCATTCCGATTGGAGCATTTAACTCTTTTATATCGTCTAAAGGCTCTTTTTTTCTCCAACCCTTACTGCTAATAACTCGTTGTAAATAATGATATGAACCCTCGTTAATAACACCTAGTTTATATGCTCTCATTACCATTGCTCCAATAGAAACGTTCCACTTTTTTTTCAAAATTTTATAGTATTCTAAATTAGACGGGTACATTGAAACATCTTTAATAAATTCTTCTTTTGGTAATAAGAACGCGGCTGCAAAATCATTTGCTTCTTGTTCCATCGTTTTAAACTCTTCTTTACTTAAATCGTTTAAATTTATATATGGATCATGTAATATCTTATGACCTAATTCGTGTGCTAAATCAAATTGCCTTCTATAATAAGATTTTTTATTATTACCCAAAATGATAGAATAATATTCTTTTCCATTAACCTCATGATGGGTACCAAAAGCATCAATTAAGTTATTCTCTAGTGTTAATGATGACAGCACAAAACCTTTTTGTTCGAGTAATAATACAATATTTTTAATTGGTTTATTTCCTATGTTCCATTCATTTCTTAATTTTCTACTTAACACATCCATATCTTCCAAATCGTTCTCAGTAAACTCAGGAACATCCAAATGAGGAAAGTCCACATACTCTTCTAGCAATGTTCTTATCGTGGTTAAATATTTTACTCTGTCATATTGCATTTCTCTAGTTTTTTTGCCAACACTTAATAACGAACGGAAATAAGTATTACCGACTTGTATATCTACAGGTTTTTCATAAAAATA
Source organism: Lacicoccus kunmingensis DSM 17847 (assembly GCF_059568765.1). Classification (NCBI taxonomy): domain Bacteria; kingdom Bacillati; phylum Bacillota; class Bacilli; order Caryophanales; family Salinicoccaceae; genus Lacicoccus; species Lacicoccus kunmingensis. The sequence continues at coordinate 1,400 of NZ_JCANUC010000008.1, forward strand.
TTCTCTGGGAAATTTTAATACTTTTGTTAATTTTACCAACGACTCAAAAGAAGGTGTAGACTTACCATTTTCATATTTAGAAATCATTTGTTTGCTTACATTTAGACACTCAGCCAACTCTGTAATTGTATAACCTCGATAAATCCTTCCTTCTTTTAATCTTAATCCATTAAATTCTCTATTCAACACGTTCTGTTCCTCCTTAATATTCAAAGAGGTAATTAACTATCTTTATCCTCTATTTCATTATCTTCTTCGTTTTCTGGTGTTTTTTTGTCAGCTACTTTTGGATCTGTATCTTTCTTTTTTATATTTTCTTTAATTTTTGGTATAACTAATTCTTCTGTCTCATCATCAATATAGTTAAGAATTGCAATGCTTTCATATTCTCCTTCTTCTTTACTAACATGACTAGACCAATCAGTAGATTCTATGATATTAAAATATTTATCATATAACCTAGCTTCGGCTCCTACAATTCTATTTCCACTTTCTTTTGAAACGATAAACACTACTCGTTGGATATCAAAATAACTCTCACCCAGAACTTTTTGTGCTACTTCTAATCTTTTCATTTCATATTCCTCTGTAGTCGTGGGGAATAGTTTCATTTGATAGTTATTTAATTCTTGTGGTATATCATTTTTAGTAATGAGAGCATGGAAATAATGAATACTTTTTTTGCCAAAGTTCTTAACAATATTTTCAATATTTTTTTCTCTTGTAAACACATATAAATCTTCAGTTTCATCATTTAAAACAGCTACAAAATCCCATGCCCCTCGATTTTTTACTAGTACAATCAATCCACTTTGAAGTGCAGTTACACCAACTCTTTTGAAAATTATATCCCACCCACCAAATTTAGCAAAATTCTTAGTAATGAACTCATGTTCTTGAGCAATTTCATTCGTTATGCTTTTAGTTTCACCCGTAAATGCAGTAATCAAATCTTTTATAGCCGGATTTTCAGTACATAGCTTGCCTACCATCCCATAAATACCCCTTCCTTTTATAAAACTATAACTACATATTACAATAAAAAGTCAACCAAAACAACATATATAGTTAAATTAAGTCATGAATGTCTACTATTCAAATTTGATTACTAAGTGCTACCTTTGATGGCATACTCAGGATATAATAAAGCTAAGTTATTATATATTTATAAGTATTTATAAAGTACGCATTGATTAGTACATTACATTTTGTGTAAAGATATAAAGTAGTAAACGAAAGAAGTGATATAGTGAATCTCCCAACAGAATATTTATCACCTGATGACTTTGAGAAATTTGCCAATGAAATTGCGCGTATTAAATTTGGGAAAGAGATACATGACTTTGGAGAAGGACCAGACGATGGTATAGATGGACTTGATGATACGATAAACCCAACTATTGTAATTCAATCTAAAAGACTTAATCAAAGAACAAGACCATCAAATGTATTAAATAAAATTAAAGAAGAGATTTCTAAAATTAACAGAACTAGTGAAAAATATAACTGGCAATCTATATTTCAATATGTGTTTATAACTAGCACTTCCTTGAATCCTAATACCAGGAAAGAAATTAGAGATTTAAATGTAAATTATATTATATCTGAAGACAATATAATTGATGGGGAAGACTTAAAGTACTTATCTACTCAAGAACAGTATATAGATATATTTAAGAATTATGGATTGGTAAAGAAAGACTTAATAGACCAAATCAGATTTAATAATAGGAAGACTATTCACTCTGAATCACATCAGTATATTAAAGACTTTGATTTAACATATTATGCGGAAACATTTAACCTTAAGAGAGCTTATGAGACTCTAGAATCAAATAGAATAGTCTTCTTAATAGGAGAGCCTGGGGTGGGTAAAAGTACTACTTGTAATGTATTGGGAAAATTATTTTCAAACAGAAAAGATGCTCGGTTCAATGTAATAGAGAGAGACATAGGGGAAATACAAAGCATAATAGATTTATATCATAATAATTTCAAAGATAGCGAAGAAAAACTATTGGTTATTTTTGATGACTTTTTAGGTAGAAACACTTTCGATCGTAATGATTCAGAGTTAAATAAGTTAAAAAGATTTTTACCATTAACTGAAACTACTGAGAATATTTATTTAATTTTTAATACAAGAACTCAAATTATTAATAAAGCTACAGCTAGTAATATTGATTTCGAATCGATAATTAATAAAAGATCAGAACAAAAAGTAACTATCAATATGTCGAATTATAGTAATGAAGATAAAGCACTTATTCTTAGAAAACGTTTCGAAGAACACTATAATCGGTTTAACGACAAGGATAAGGCAATTCTTAAGAATAAATATTCAGAGCTACAAATTAGAAGAAAATATAACGATATTATCAATCATAATAATTTTAACCCAAGGTTAGTAGACCATATTATCTCTAATACGTTAACTAGTAATAACGACTATTTAGAAGATTTTGTTAACACACTAAATAGTCCGAGATCATTATATGATGAATTATTTGAAAAACTTACGAATGAAGCAAAATATTTTTTAATCAGTCTTACCATGTTTGATAACCAACCAGTAGATTTATCAGAAAGTAAGAGAGCTTATGATTTCTTGAATTTAGATAGCACTTCAGACATTAATTTCATACTAAAAGAACTTGATGATTCTTGGGTGAAATTTATTATTACAGATGATAATCTCGAAAATAAATATATTGATTTCTCCAATCCATCTGTGCATGATTACATGAATAATAAGATAGAGAATCTCGGCTATATGAGAAAAAAAGTGGTTAATCATACCCTATACTTAAAACAGCTAGTAATGTATCCAGGTGTAGATTTTATATATAAAAAATTAAATAGTAATTACGAGTGTTTCGAAGATTATAAGGAGTTTACTGGAGAAAAATTAATGTCTATTATACTAAAAGATACAATAACTGAAGATGATAAAACTATATTTTCGAACATATTATTGGATTTCAAAGGTTATTTTTATCAATTTGAAGACAAAGAAAAACCAACTGGTAACTGGCTTCGTATTATAAATCAAATAGCTTTACACAGTAATGAGTATTTTAAAAAAACTTTCATTACAGAGTTAGTTTTTGGTAATAATAATGAACTGCTATTATCAAATATACTGAATAATATAGAAAGAGACATTGACGAGATTACTGAATTAATAAATGAATTGATGTATGACATATTTGGAAATTATTTAGAGCAAAACGAGTTAATTGACATGGGAGAAGAACAAACAGGCGTAAATATATTTCAAAGTATATTATCTTACAAAATTGATTTAGTACAATCACAAATAGATAACTTAGAAGACATTGATTTTTATATTGATGATACGTTGGAAAGCCCGGGTTATTTAGAAAATCCTCTTCACATACCGGAGGAAGATATTGATACCATTTCTTATGAGATAGTTGATGAATTAAAAGATGAGATTTATAAAGATATCGATATCTCAGCTTATTTTAGCAAAGTAAGTATAGAATTTGATATACTCGATTTTAGTAATATGGAAAACTATGTATATGACTATATCTTAAATTATCAAGAAAACCATAGAGATGAGTACGAAAATGGATCAACAAAAATAGAAGAAATACATCCAATAAATCAAATTGATGAAATATTAAACAAACCTTTAGAATAAATATTTAGTCTAGAATAATTATTTAATTTTTCTGATAGGATATGGATTATAGATATTTAATCAAATAAGTACAAATAATGAAATACAACCTATAAAGATTTAGCAAGCCGGTCCCCATTATCGAATCCAACAACCTGAATGCAAGGGAATCAATATTTACTCTTCCAACAATAATTTGTACTCTCCCTTACATACTCGATAGAAAAGATGCTGTTCTATGGGAGCGTAAAATATCTTGTGTAAATGAGCAAATAGGAAAAGGGAGCCCTTTTCTTGTAGAATCAAGTCACCACAACAAATCCCAAGAAAAGAGGTCTCCCCTTATGGATCATTTTACATCAGATATTATAACATCAAAAGGAATAAAATATTTACCTCCGGGGATTTCTTTGGGAAACCCTTTAAGTTTATAAAAATCAAATGTTTATGATGCGCGTGCAATTCCATTGACTCCTGATAAATTGAATCGATTACAGCAACTACATAGCAACTCTGCCCTAGTACGGGGAAAATACTATATGAAATGAGTTTTAAATATGCCCGATCATCATCTATTAGTCGATAACCTTACCTCAGTATGGTGGATAGTGCTGATGGCAGCACTCGCACCGATATTTGCACTCATCTCGCGTAAATATGTGCCTGATGTGGTGTGGCTGCTTGCATTCGGAGTCATCATCGGTCCCAACATGCTCGGGCTAGCTGAGCAGACTGAGGCCGTGGCGTTTCTTCGTGAACTCGGTATGGGTTTTCTGTTTTTACTGGCAGGTTTTGAAGTCAGCACCTCCGATATGCGTGCGCGCCAAGGCAAGCATGCCGCCCTCACATGGATAATTTGCGCCGTATTGGGCGTTGGTGCCGGTCTTTTACTTACCGATTTTGATATCCGTGTAGCTATAGTGCTCGCTATCGCTTCCACTTCAACGGCTTTGGGAACATTATTGCCTATTCTGAAGGACTCAGGCGGGATGGATACCCCACTGGGCAGGGCGGCGATGACGCACGGCGCATACGGAGAGCTGCTGCCAATCGTGGCCATGTCATTGTTGCTTTCCGCATTTGCACCGTGGCAGGCCTCCTTGGTCCTGATTTTCTTCGCCATGATTGCTGTTTTCGTAGTCGGCATTCCAATACGATTCATTCGAAGGGTCCCACTGCTTGGAAAAGCTGTTGTATCGGCATCCAATACAACAATGCAAACGACGCTGAGGATGACTGTCTTTGCATTGGTTACTCTAATGTTAGTCACAGCAATATTTGAACTTGATATCGCCTTGGGCGCATTCTCTGCAGGGCTCCTGCTCAACGTTGTATTCCAGACTTTTGATCCGGAGCACGGGGAGGAAATTGCACACAAAGTTGAGATTGTAGGATTTAGCTTCCTGATTCCGATTTTCTTTGTCACCAGCGGAATGGCAATTAACCTCGGTCAGGTACTCGGAGAATGGCAACTTCTGCTGGGATTCGTCGCATTGATTGCGATTGTTCGCGGTTTGGTGGTATTCCTTAGAGAACGTTGGAGCAACACATATTCGGGTATCGAATCATCGAGAGAACAGATTGCTTTAGGCTTATATTCCGCTACCGGACTGCCGATTATCGTAGCGGTAACACAAGTTGCTGCGTCTTCGGAGATCATTGATCAGGTAACAGCTGCTACTATGGTGACCGGCGGGGCAGTGACGGTGCTCATCTTCCCCCTTATCGCAAAACTCATTCTGCCGAAGAGTAGCTGAATATGCATAAAAAGTGGTGAGGGATGTAGTATTTGAGCACGTAGTTCTAGGGATTTTAGACATTGAAAAACACTGAAAAGCGGAGATTGGTATCAATCTCCGCTTTTCTATTTCATTACAATTGTGATTTAATTTATCCCTTACACCCACTACTCGTGATACGCTTCAGCGTCTCACTCTATGATGCAGTTTATTTTCATCTTCTGGTAAACTCTTTTGCAAAACTACTCTTCTGCAGGTTTCAATCTAAATCGATTATAAGTTTGCTTTTTAAATCTGCTAATTGTTCATGTCCTATTAAGTATTTACCAGTTCTTTAAACGAAGCCACAATGAGGACAGGTGACTAAGGGGTCTCTAAAATACTCATAAGCTACTTCCTCGGTCATACTAAAATCTTGAGAGCAATAATCACAATTAAATGTTATATGCTCTGGTAATGTTTCTTCAAAAAAATCTCTCAATTCTAAAATAGGCATATCAAAACCCTCGTGCCGTTTGAGAATCCGGATTAAAAAATTTATATAACTTAACGATCTTGGCATATTTAAAATATCTTCATATAATTTCACACACACCTCCAAACAAAAATCTAACAGAGCAGGCATCTTTTGAAAATAAGATTCCATGAACTCTAACAAATTTTCCTCGTGAGAAAATAGGAAGTTAATATTACCTGGTGTCGTTTTATAGTGTTTGTTCGATGTAACTAGATGAATAGATTGATCCCACATACTCGACATGCTTGATGGAGAAGATTTTTCATATATCAAGTCATAAAGTATCTCTGGATTATAATGACCAGGATCAATATCGTGTTGAGTAGATAATATATTACAAGCTTCTCTTAGTACTTTTAAAATTTCTTCTTTATTGCTTCTTTTCAATTTACTTATATCATAAATAGATGAGTCTTCTCCTTTGAGTAGCTTATAAATTATATCTTCGGGTTTTGTTAATAACCAGCATAGATAGAAAAGGTTATCTTGTAATGGTTTTCTGCTAAGTGAAAATGCAACAACAACTTTCCCTTTTTCAATACATCTAAGAGATTCAAGCATAAAATCTGTTAAATCCACTAGTATCGAGAAAAAGAAATGTGGTTTAAATATTTTTATAACTTCTGCCTTTTTTTGTTTATTTAATAAAAATTCTATGATATCTTCATCTGCTTTTACTTCTTTTAAAAGTTCTCCGTGTAACTGAACTTCCGATAAGTTATATTCATTTGCTTTAAATAATATATCTACTAAAATATCATATTGATAGTACATTAAAATTTGTTTTTTATGATATTCTTTTGGTAGATTTTCATGAATATCAGGTTGAGCCATCTAATCTTTCCTTTCTTTTAAGAAGAGCTATATATTACACAGATTAAATTGTTTTTCATAGCTCCACAGAATAAAATACACTTTTGCATTCTCCAATTTCACAAATTAATGTGGTATCTTTCTCACCGAAATAAGCTACTTCTTATACGATAATTAATTAAAGCATGAGATGTTATAGTTATAGTATAGAGAGTTTTAATAAGATTCATAATGTAAACTGCTAAATACAAAATAAATATATATAATAATTATACTCTGACATACAGGAGAGAAGAATACTATGGAAGTGATATATAATAACGAGAGCCCTTTAATACTGATATGTGAATTCATCAATAAGCATAAATCCATAAACATTTTACATGAACTCATCGACAAACCTGAAAATATAACAATATCTTTTTCAGATAAAAATGCCGTCTCACTTAATACCATCTATTATAATGCCAATGACGTTACTCATGTTTTATGTATTGATGATGATACTCCCACCTTAAAGGACCAACAGAAAGTAGAAGCTGTTCAATTTTTGTGTAATAGATATATTAATTTAATAAAAAAATTTATTTTTAATGAACTCGAAAATAGTGGTAAATTTCTTGATCAAACATTCAAATCATATTCATCCATGCTGATCGGTAGATTCCGTGAACAAATTCTAGAATCCGCAGCCGAAAATTCCAATGATCTATATGAGCCTTTAACAATTGGAGACCAAAATATTACTAAGGAGAAAATCAAGCTTTTCAAAATGGAAAATGTAATGGGTAAGCAAGATAACTCATCAGAAGAAAAAGACTTGCTACATTTAATATGTAAACCATACTTTAAAGAAAAGAATCATACTGATATTGAGGATGATGAAGGGGTTAAAGGGAATAAAAACAGTGATACATTAAAATCATTGACCATCCCAAAGATGTCAGCTATTCAAAGTTTGGAAGATTACAAATGGGACGACCAGATAACTGTAGACAATGATATAAACTACATCGATGCATCCGGATTAAATAATTATTTAGAAAGTTTATTAGACACTCATTTAAAACACCATATTGATAAACTTGGGAGAAAAGGGAAAATTCCCAAACGAAAAATTTATAGTAAGTATGGAGTGACACCTTATCTTATTGGAAGTTCTAACAAATCATCAGAACAGGTTAGACAGTATGATGAAGATATCAAACAAATCGAAGATGAGTTAAATATTTCTCAAGTAATTGTAATTTCATTCTTGATGAATCTCAGATATATGAGTTCGGAAAATAGTTCTAATACTAAAACTAGTCCAGCAGCACGAATACACCAGATTATCACTTCACCTAGTTCAAATATCACTGTCCCACCCGATTTTATAAAGACTCTTCAAGAACTTATTCACACTTATGCCAAGGAAACTTCACTATCTGATGACCCAACTGGTAATAAAGATTCGTCGTCAATAAAATTAATAGAGTCATTTTTGCTTTCACGTTTCGGACTTTCAACATTGAATGAACACAACAATCTTTTAATGTTTATAGATGACCTTCAATACTATGTTAAAGAGTTTATGACACATGGATCTGATTATATTACTTTATTAAATATAGATGCATTAACTTATAAACTAACTTCCGCATACAACGAATGGCTACAGTCAATATGCATAAATGATAAATCAATTGACTATGGAAAACTTTACTATGCTGACATAAAACAACTTCACATTTTATTGAATATCCCGAATCATAAATTAAAACCACTTCAAGACACATTTTTAAATGTATCATATATAAAAGAAAGATTTGATGCTATACATTAACAGAATTTCCCCTACCTTGTACCTCAAGGTAGGGGATTTTTTTACGCTCTAATGAATTAGCATAAGAGTCACATCAAAGAAGAACATCCTTCCAAGCCTTAACTATGAACATTGACAACTGAATAATAAAAGTAAAGAAAGGAATGATAACTTTGAGAAAATTACTACAAGAACATGAAAGTAACGCGTACCGAAGAATGATTGCAAGTGCTTATTCTCAACCACAAGATATATGGTATACCACCGCAGATTTGATATCCCTGATCTCTCATAACTTGGACGGTAATCAGCAGAAATATCTAGGTACCAAGTTTGCATATTATGCGAAGAAGAATTCGCATAAATTTGAAATCATGTTGACAAAAGGCAACAACAAGTATCGAACACGCGGAAAAGATGAATAAAAGTATTGGTCATGCGACTCAAGGGTCGCATGCCAATATTAAATTGATAATGGAGGTTTTTATATGGACCAGCTGAATATTATACAAATTGACAATGCTCATAGCATTTCTGATTTCGATTTTAGAAAAAGTGATTTGATGAGTGGCTACATTATGGATGAACTGATGGAAATGAGTCCAAATATCTTATATACATTTAATACACAAGACTTCCAAGAAAGATACATGGCAGTAGATTATAGTGACGCTGACGATGATCCACACGAGCAAGCGCATAATCTAGATGCATGCTTTCCATTTACAGAAGACTACAAAGAAGATAAGTCATGCTTGTATTTTGGAAATTTCGTACAGGATAAAATTCTTTATACATTTTTCGATTTAATGGATTTAGCTCTTGACCATATTGATCTGTACAACACATTTGTTTTAGTTGATCGGTACTATATACCTTTGAATGAATGGTACCGACACCTGGAAGACCTGGAAAGATTCTTTACCAATACATCGAAACTCTTTAGAGGAGAAACATCTGAAGATCTATTTGGCAGAATTTTTAATGGGAAATCTCTCCAATGGCTTGACACTTTTGCTGAATTAAATCAGTCAGCTAACTTTTATCCAAATCAAGAAGTCTCAAAGTTCGAAGACACTTCCTGTATTTATATCTCTGCTTACAGAGGAGATACTAAGATATCATTGAAAAGCAGACGTTTATCTCAGCTTATAGAAGACCATCCTCATCAAAATAATTTTAAAATATTTTTTGATAACTATTTGTCTTCATCTTCATTTGAAGACGAGATGGTCCAAGAGTTTACTATATTAAAAATAGAAAAAGAAATTGGTAAGGAATTTTTATCCCATGCATTGAAGCCTGGTGTTTTTAAGCTTATGAGAGCTGTCGAAGAAAAAGAAATTACTCACGTTGTGATTGTAGATAAAAATGATTTAGCCGATAAACTCGAGGATCAAAATACTATCCTCGATTACTTATCATCATGTAAAGCTAAAGTTGACATCATGAACGTATGAAAGAATAACTTTTAAAAAATAACGGAGGCACAAAATGCTATTAAAAGAAGACGGATGGTATACAACCGATAAAAACGGCAACCATTATAAAGTTGCACCGCCGATTCAGATTGTTAAAAAGAAAATCAATATGGAAACAAAGGAAAATTTCATCATTATCAATGATGGATATGGAAATGAACATGAAATCACTATGGAAACTTTGAACAGTAAAAATTTCGAGTCTTTAACAAAGTATGGCTTTGCAATCACTCCCGCCAATAAAAATAGTTTATTGAATGAATTAGTGGCACAAACCACTTTTTGTGTTCCAGAATATTTATACAACAGCGTTGGACTGGTTAAAAATTCTAATCAATTATCATTTCACGGTCATGAAATGATTTCTGATAATAAATCGTTAACGGGGAAGTTAGATCCAGAATCCAATTATGACTTAACGCCAAAAGGCACTGTCCAAGAATGGCTTCGAATGTATGAATCTCATGTTAAAGGAACACCGAAGCTAGAACTAGCAGTAACATTAGGTGTATCAGGTATTGTAGTTAGATACCTCGCTCATCAAAGCCTTGATGTCCTTAACCCTATTGTTCATTTTTCAGGTGATTCCAGCACTGGGAAAACTACAGCTGCACAACTAGCTTTATCAATTGCGGGAAACCCTCGTAAAGGTAAAGGTCAATTCAAAAACTGGAATAATACTGACAATGCTTTTTTAGCAACTATCCAAGACAACTTTGGTATTCCAATGTTGTTCGATGAAATTTCGACATACCGTGGTCATAATATCGCACAGTTGATTTATCAATTGGCGGAAGGAAATCCTAGAGGTAGGGCAGGTATTGACGGCAAATTAAGGAAGCAACCAGATGCAGCCACAGTCATTTTCTCAACTGGTGAAACGAATGTTACTGAACACACTACGAACTCCCAGAATACTGGGGTTGGTGTACGTATACTCGAACTGGATGGCGTTGTCACAGAATCTGCTAAACAAGCCACAGCAATCAAAAAATGTATTCTAAAAAACTACGGACATATATTACCGATAGTATCATCAGTGTTACTTAAGAGTGATACTGATGAAGTGGTTGGTATTTTTGAAGACCATCATGAGTATTTTACGGAAACACTTAATGACACTAGCTCAGTCGTTGAAAGAATATCGAATTTTTATGCTGCTATTGTCACCGCCGCAGATATTTTTAACCAAGCAATAATTGAAAAAAAATTGAGTACATCTGACTTGGTAAATCTAGATACTATTAAAAATTTATTGATACAGCATGAAAAGCAGACAGCTGCAAAACGAGATATTGCAGATCAATTTTATGACACACTCATTATGCACTTAATAAAAAATCAACATTTAATCTCTGATCAAAAAGAGGGGTATGCACGTGGACGAGAGACGATTGGTTTTTATGAATATACAGAAACACGTGCCCGTATAAAAGGTAGCTCGGAAGAAGTTAAATACTTCAACATTAAATTACTAAAAAGTGTCTTCGATGATATCATCACAATGCATAATTTTGAAGGACATAAAAAAATACAAACTTCACTCGTGGATAAAGGCTATATTATAAAAAAACTTGACGATCGAATCGCAAGCCAAGAATCCATCCCTACAGATGGAAAGTCGAAACGAGAATCCTTTTATACTATAACGATTCCAGAAGAACACCAAGATTTATTCAATATCGCTGAAACTGTTACTGACAATCCGAATATGAGACTTGTAGATGAAGGGGCACATAAAGATAACCTCACAGAGAATCCTTTCATGAGTATAAAAGAGGATAATGATGACATGGATGCTATTGATGAAGCTCTTTCAGATATAAATTTATAAAAAGAAGAGCTAAGGATCCGCCTTATGTTATGCAAAAATAACCAGCATTATACAAACTAAAATAATAGAAGGAGGAGAAAAGGTCATGATGCACAAAGACATGGATGACTTCATCACTTCATTAGTCAACATTCTCGAATCAGAGATTAAAATTGACGAGGAAGACACAGATTAACTATGATCCAGGAAGGTCTGAATGACCTTCCTTTTAATATACAAAATAAGGTGATGTGAATGAAAAAAGAAGTTATTGCCTACACTAGACAATCATTACACAAACAGGAGCGCGAGTCTTCTACAGTCGCACAAAGAGAGGCGATTGAACAATATAGTCAGCATAAAGGTATAGAAATCAATCAGTATTTCACTGATACTGGGTCGGGAAAAAACATGAACCGAAAAGGCATGAAAGATTTGATAAATAACATCAGATCTAATCAAGTGGAAAAAGTCATCGTTTGGCGAATAGATCGTATTTCAAGGAAGACAGTTGACTTACTGAACTTTTTAAATCTCTGCGAAACGAATGATGTCATCATCGAAAGTGTCAACGACAATATCCTCAGCAGTCATAATGCTATGGATAAGTTTAAAATACAGACTCTAACGATCATAGCAGAATTGCAACGTAACATCATCAGTGAAAATAAACAAAGCGGTCTACGCACCAAGTTCCTACAAGGTCAACCGGTCAGTACGTCTGCACCCTTTGGTTATCGTTACCAGGATGAGCAATTTCATATCGTTCCAGAAGAAGCAGAGACCATCAGAACAGTTTTCAACTTGTATTTAGATGGTCATGGGTACAAGAAAATTTCACAGATGACAAAGCGACGGAACGATTTGATATTTCGCTCGCCACAACAAGTAAGCTATATATTAAAAAATGAAAAATGCACCGGACAATATGTCGGAAAGTATGGACGAATATCAGATATCATACCATCGATTATTTCCCAGGAAACTTTCAAGAAGGCACAAGACATCAGACAGTCCAAGAAAATTCGAACTAAAGCAAAACCGGTGCAAGCCAAGCTTCGTCGAAAAATCAAATGTCCCATTTGTAGTCTCACTATGACAACATTTCATAACCGGAAACAGATAAATTCGACACCATTTTATGTATGCTCCGCCCGTATGAAAGATCAATATGATGATTGTTCGATGCCAGCGATACCAATTAAAAAAATTGAGCACCAAGTCTTACAGTCAATCTTCCAGTTTATTACCTCTAAAGAACAGTTGAAAGAAATACATGCTGAGATTTTAAAGCGTTTAAAGGAAAAGCAGTTGATACAGCGACAACAATCTAATCAACTCCAACAACAACGGGAGAGGCTCATAACCGATCTGGCGAATGGGCGAATCAATATGGACGAATTCAAAACACAGATGGCTACTTTAAATATGAATAATGATGACGATAATGAAACGTTGAACTTAAATGCAGTGACACTAGAAAAAATAATACAGTTAATCAAAACCCAACCAGATGTCAAAGCAGCAATCTGGCCGTTTATAAAGAGTGTCGAAGTGACACGAGATGGGGCACTTGAAGGTGTTTATATCAAAGGTTTTAAGAAGAATATATTAAAATATTCAATGAAGGAGCAGATAATGGATGAACACAGTAACAAACAAGCAGCCGATTAAAGTTGCTATTTATGCACGTGTCTCTACTGAGATGCAATCAAAAGATGGGTTTTCAATCGATGCTCAAGTGGAAACGCTGACCCAACACTGTAAAAAGCTCGGTTACGAAATATATAATGTATATATCGACAAGGGACTCAGTGGCAGTGATATGACAAAACGCCCAAGCTTACAAGCTATGCTAGAAGACAGCAGGCTACAGCGATTTGATAAACTTTACGTCTGGAAACTTTCCCGACTCGCAAGGAATTTACGGGATCTAATTTCAATGGTAGAAACTCTACAGGAACATTCCGTTGATTTTCATAGTTTTTCAGAGCAATTTGAAGTAACCACATCTACAGGCATGTTTATGATGCAGTTGCTGGCGGCAGTGGGAGAGTATGAAAGAAACATCATTATAGACAATGTGAAACTGGGCCAGGAACAGCGCGCCTATGATGGTTATACCAATGGTGCAAGGGTGCTTGGATATGATAAGCCAGAGTCGCCGAGAGAACCTGTTCAGATTAATATCTATGAAGCAGAAATCATACGACAGATATTTGACCTTTATCAAAGTGGCAAAGGATTCCGGGCCATCGCCAATCATCTTAATAAACAAGGATTTAAAACGAAAAAAGAGAAACCATTCAGTATATCAGCCGTTAAATATATTTTAAACAATCCCATTTATGCCGGCAAGGTCCGATTTAATCTGTATTTAGATTACGAAAAAAGAGGCCGAAAAAATAAAAATGAAGACTATATATTAGTTGAAGGCAAACATAAACCCATCATTACCAAAGAACAATGGACATTAGTTCAAAAGCAATTGAAAGAGAGAAGTTATCTACCAAGAGTGCTTGGAAGTGGATCCAACGTAGTTACCGGCCTTTTGAAGTGCCCAAAATGTGGCTCAGCGATGATTGCTGCTAATACCACCAATACTTTAAAAGATGGCACTAAGAAGCGAATCAGATATTACTCATGTCAAAGATTCAGAGCTCAAGGAGCCAGTGTCTGCAGTGCCAATAGTATCCGAGCCGATGATATTGAAGCCGCTGTACAAAAACAAATCTTACTGCTGCTCAATCAACCGCTTGTATTAAAACAAGTCATTAGAGAAGCAAATGAGAGAGCACACCAGCGACAAGTTTCAATCAATAATCAATCACCTCAGCTGGAATCAGATATCGTGGAACTTGGAGCTCAAATCACCAGGCTGCAAGAAGCTTCTAAAGCGGACAACGAATTAAAACTGATTCTCAGTGAACGCGTGGAGCAATTAACAGACGAACTCAATCTTAAAAAAGAGCAGCTAAAAAAAGTGACAAATCAAAAAGTAGATTCCATTGTACCAGATATATATACTGAGAACGATATGGAGAAAGTACTCAAGCGATTAGCGGATTCCTTCAAACAAGAAAACAAAATGCAAATCAAGCAAATGTACTTAGCCATCATTGATAAAATCACCTTCAAAAAAGAAAAAGGGAAACGAAAAATTGACGATTTTACAATATATCTAAAGAAAGATATCGGCACCACTTTACTGGAAAACACAATGGAAGGCGAAGCCCATCAAAATGGGGCTTCGCCTTTATTATATTCAAAAGGTATTATTATAAATAATAAAAATTCAAACTCGTAAACTCGTAAATATTTATGAATATATATAAATAAAAGGCACATATAAATATCCCTATAACTATTCAGTTATATCCTTGAAAAATTGTGAGTTTACGAGTTTATAATTCCAACTCTGAATACCATAGAAATTATTCCTTCTCGCAACATCAGCAATTTCAAATATATATTATTATCTTGATGAATCATAAGAAAGGAGGATAGAAGAAAACAAAAAAACTTTAGCAAAACTCGTAAATATATATGTATATATATTTAATAAAGGGACATTTACACCTTTGAAATATTCAGACGCATCCCTTAAATTTCACGAGTTTGCGAGTTCAAAAAGGAGGAGTAAAAATCATGAAGCAACAATTGAAAGAGTATATGAAGAAGTACTATGATAAGCAGCCTGATCTGTGGTTGTCTGAAGCATTCACACTCTCGTGCGAAGAAACGTTCCATAAGAACGAGCATCAGCAATTATTTGATGGCAAGGAGTTAACGCACGAACTGTACTATTATAGTGCAGATGATGAGCCGATATTCCCCTTTGAAGTCTATGACGAGCAAACGCTCATCGCTTTCGGTTACATGATTGAGGATCAGCAGAACATTTTGTACTTACAGCATAATAACGACATAATTATCAATCAATTATAGTCTCAACTTCACATTCTGAGGTTGAGATTATTTTTATCTAAAAAATAAATGGAGGCATATATATGCAAGAAACATTACGTATACCAATGAATCGGTTATATCAAAAATTTGTGCAAGACGTTGAAGTAAAAAACGATGTCATTAAGAGCCCTGAAGATGGATTAAATATTGTTAAAGACTTAATTGGCAATGCTGATAGAGAAAACTTTGTTGCGCTAAGTTTAAATACTAAAAATAAGGTAATCAGCCTCGACATTTCGCATGTTGGGAGTTTGAATCAATGTACAGTACACCCCAGAGAAATTTTCAAAAATTCAGTGCTATCCAATGCTGCATCTATATTTCTCGCACACAACCATCCCTCGGGCGATACGATGCCTTCTAATGAAGATATTGAGTTCACTAAAAGATTAGTCGATGCAGGAGAAATTTTGGGAATTGAAGTGCTCGACCACATCATCGTCAATCATCAGGAGGAATATTGCTCAATGAAAGAGATCAACATCATTAATTAGGGGAGGATGATTATGAAATGGATGCAGTATACGCAACTCGCAATCATAATTGCGACTGAAATACTAAAATTTGTCGAAGAAAGAGACTCGTTTAAAAGAAAATAATTATCAGGAGGAGCATTTATATGACTCAAATTGTAAAACATACAATCAAAACAGAAGCAGTATTTAGTGAAGATAGGAACCATCGTTTGTTACTGAAAAAAGTGTGGAATTCAAAACAACCCCTCGTTACAGTGATTACTAAATATCCAAACCTGGATGGTGATATAAAAAGTGACCTTACTACCATGCTTATCACAAATAACGTGTATGAACAGTCATTCGGTCAACTTTGCCTCGTCAATCTATTCAGTAATGTCAATATCAATAAAGGTATTGATGAAGTAGAAGATTTAGTTCATGAAGAGACAGATAAGTATATTACTCAAGCAGCAGAAAGCAGCGATACAGTGATTTTAGCTTGGGGATCGACAAATTCTAAAAATTTTACTGAACGTATCAAAGAAGTGAACCAGTTACTTGAAGAATACAAAGACAAATTACGTGTGTTAGTCAATCCTGATTCAAAAGAAATATGTCACCCGTTAAATCCAAAATCCAGAAATTTTTGGATGGTCGAGAAATTAGCAATACGAACCGATGATAAAAATAAAAAGGCAGGAGTGAAATAAAATGGGATTAGATATGTATTTATATGTTGAAGATAAGGACACTAAAGAGGTGAGTGAATTCAGTTATTATAGAAAGTTTAATGCGTTACAGGGTTACTTTGCACAACAGCATGACCTCCAAAACTGTGGCAAAGTACTAATAACAGAATCCATTCGAGAAGAAATATATCAGATATTAAACGAAATCCGATTCAA
The DNA here is from genome assembly GCF_059568765.1 of Lacicoccus kunmingensis DSM 17847. Lineage (NCBI taxonomy): Bacteria > Bacillati > Bacillota > Bacilli > Caryophanales > Salinicoccaceae > Lacicoccus > Lacicoccus kunmingensis. Next base: position 18,548 of record NZ_JCANUC010000008.1, read on the forward strand.
CCGCGAAAAAGGACCGGAGTTGTTACCGACATTTCCAGGTCCATTTTTTGGCACCTATGACTATGATCGTATGTATCATAACTATGTCGATCAGGCAGCGGTAGACTTCTATCATGCACAGTTTATTGACTATGGTAGATATGATCTTTACTTCAGTTCAAACTGGTAAAGTGACGATTTTATAAACAGGTTAGACATTATGTGTCTAACCAGTTCTTATTATCATTTAAAAGCTTATACGACCAACATCTACGAGAATAATGAGATTGTAAAACACTGGAAAAAATAAATCTTAATATAGACATAATATGACTAATGCATCATCTAAAATGAATGTAAAGCAACCAATGGAGGTGAGAAGGTGAATCGTGCGGACCGTATTTTGTCTATCTATCTCCGTCTGATGAAGAGGCAACGTCTAAACAAACATTTGTTAAGTCATGAAATGCAAGTGGATAAACGTACCATCCAAAGAGATATTGATGATATCCGTTCTCATTTTTTTGACTCTGAAGAGTATGGCGGTCAACGGCTCGAAGTCACTTATTCTCATCAGGATAACAGCTATTTTTTAGACGGTGAAGACACCAGACAAAACAATCACACATTTAAAATGCTGCTTTTACTCATACGATCGAGCACACCAGTAATAAATCAGGACATTCATCAACTATTGGAAACAATGATACTGACACAATACGAACAAGACAACAAAGATTTACTGAAAGTCTTAAATTCATTCAATATTAACAAAAGCCCCTTACCGATTGAAAATATCCAACACGTCAACAACGCAATGGAACAGTCGCATTCACTTTATCATCATGATCACCAAACAGAAGTCGATCCTCATGCTTTAGGTCTTCAATTTGGTGACTTCACACCTCAAGTCAGTCAAAAAAATAAAATTTATGATTACAAACTGAATGAACATACTTTCACTTCAACTGACACACCGTCAAAAGATAAAATCCAAACTGTCACCTTTGAAATAGAAAAATCCTTGTGGCAATCGCTTAAAGATACGGTATCTGTAACTTCTGTTGAAACTGTTACTAATCAGTCTGTAGTGGCCACACTTAAAATGAATGTAAATGATGCATTGATACTAAGCTATACCCACGCTCCATTAGTTCGACTGACTGATCCGACACCTGTTAAAGATATGATTACCAATAAATTAATAGCAATGATTGATATATATGTTAACCAATCTATAAATACAAAGGAGCATAAATAAATGAGCATATTTAAGAAAGTTGTTGATGTCCCGGTTGGTGCTGGAAAGAAGGCTTTCAATTTTGTAGATAGGAAGATGGCAGAAAGTAATTTACGATCAGATGCACGCTACCAGTATTATGATCAATTTCCATCCGAGAGTATAGAAAGAAAAAGAAACGAGCTAAGCAATAAATCTGGCTCAACAAAACACAAGGTGTCAATGGATAGTGTGATGAAAAAACGTGGATACAAGTATGATGACCATCTAGAAACATATTATATGTACAGTGAATACAGACTTGAAAAAGAACTCGATAGAGATATTAAATTACAATCGACCGCTAAAAGAAGTTATAGAGAAATTGAAGCGGAATTAAGAGTAAAAACATTTCCAAAAAATAATTCTATCTAGAAAAGAGGATTAATTTAATGAAATTTAATTATTTTAAGGCAGCAGATTTAGAAGATTTCGAGTCGGAAATTAAATATTTAGCATTAGAAAAAAACTATAAATATAACAAATCAGAGGAAACTTTAGATAAAGATAAAATAATAAAGGGACCATCTTCATCTACTGCAAGAACACTTTTAAAAGAATTTAATGACAAAGCCAAAATAATCATCTATTCATTGAGTCATCGTAAAAGTAACTACATCATCGCTGTTGGTATTCCTTTAAATGCTGATGTGATTGGAGTACGGGTGGTTTTTGATAGAAAACCATTTAAGCAAGTAGCCAAAGGATTAATCGGTTTGCCCCTTGTGATATTTACTGGCCCTATAGGTGTCTTAGTTGGCATCACTACTGTTGCTTCTTCTGCAAGAAGAATGTATGCAATTAGAGGCCCTCTAGGAAAATCAATTAGTAACATCATAACAGATGTGCTCGGTGAACCAATACAGCACGATAAATCATGAAGCACAAACAGAGGAGTTATAGGGCAAAAACATGAGCCACTCAGGTAAAAAAGCATAAAGAGATCATGGATGAATTAAGGAAATGGGAACATCAAGTTTAAGATTTGATTTAACTGAAGATACTAGTTGGAATGCTGTTGGTAGATACATCAACAGCATTTCTTTGTTATCTTGGTATATCGATTAATTGAAGTAATTAAATGTAAGTAGAAAAATTTGGTGAAAAATTCACAATTTTATAATCAATCTGCTGTTAAAATTTACTAAATATAGATTATAATATGTATAACAATAATATTTTAAAGGGAGAATGTTATGAAAAAATCCTGGTTTTATTTACTGAGTCTGTCCATCCTCATTTTAACCGCATGTGGCAATGCCGAAAATACTTCAACAGATGAACAGACTGCGGCTGAGGAAGAGTCTAATGAGATGACCGAGTTAGAAGAAGAAAATGAAGAACTGAGAAAACAACTAGAAGAACAAGATGATGAAAGTGAATCAGCTATGGAAGAAACTGATGAAGTAGATGAAGATAATCTTAATAGTGAACCTGAAGAGTCAGATGACACAGAGAATTCGAATAAGACGGATACTCAAGATGATAACTCTAAAGGAAACCAATCTGATTTGGCCTTTGACATTCATTCATCTGAAGTTCAATCTCAACTCATAGGGACGAGCAATACAAGTCCTGATGGTAGTTTTCAACAAGATGCCATTACGGTTGGTATGAGCCAAACTGAGGTGGAAGAATTATATGGACCATATGATTTCTCATTCTACTACCAAGGTTCTGCACCTGCGTTTTATGGAAACTTAGCTGTCGTATACAGTAATCTTGCTCCATACGGAGAAGGTGATGATGGCTCTGAATCCAGTATCGATCCTGATGAGAATACAGTCGAATCTGTATATTACTATGCAGGCATCACAGAAGACTCAATGATTGATGCACTTGGAGAGCCGTATGAGCGGGATGACGGCTCACAATCTATGAATGGCTTGCCTTATTACGTTTATCAAGGAACCGGTGATGACGGTAGATATTACATTACCGGAGCCAGTACTATTAATACTCCTGATGGTGAGACAATCGGTCTGGTCATGCGTGAAATTTTTGATGAAAATCCAAATGATAATATTGATGAGGATAATCAAACAGCAGTCAATGAAGAAGATATACCTGTGACTGAAGCACCGAATCCAGATGTTGAAATTAAAGATGAATATGACTACGAATATCTCTTAGCAGAATATTTGCAACGCTTAGCTGCTCACTACAATATGGTTGAATACGATGATGTATACTACTATATTAAAAGAGGCAGTGTAGCATATGATAAAATCGCAGAAAACAAAGAATCCGGTCACTTTACAGGCCATGAAACAATTGATGTTGAGTTGATTGAAATGACTGATTTAGGTGATGGTACTGTTGAATTGAATGCGGATAGAGTATATTCTCATGATAATTCTGAAGGACAGAGAATTGCGAATGTAAATTATATTGTGAATGCTGAAACACATGAGATCTTAGACTTTGAACCAGTATCAGATGAGGCATATTAAAAGAGTCGAGCTGCTGAAACTCTCAGTAGCTTGATTTTTTTTGGTAATTATCATCTCTAAAGAAACTTAGTTTCTATACTGTGGAATAGAGTGAGTGTGTATAGCTATTATAATGGTGAACATCAAATAGCTTACTGATAATTTATTAATCCTCAGAGAAATAGATACGAGTTTCACTCTCACTAGATACTTTTGAACCATCACTGCCCTCAACTGAAGGCAGTGTAAGATCTACATATTCAATGGTTTCTAAAGTCTCCCCAGGCAATTTAACCCGAAAATCTCCAGTAGTAGTCGTGTCACCATTAATTTCTGTATCTATATTCAAAGGGAAGCCATCTTGCCCAACCTTTATCTCATGACCATTATTGGTTATTACACTAACATCATATATGGGGATTGTCCTTATATCTCTGCCCGTATTTTCAATTTCTAATTCAATCACCATAAAAAGAGAATACTCATCGTTCTCGAAATTGGTAACTGTAGCAATTCCATCAGTAAGATTTATATTAATAGTTTCCATAGTTGTTTCATAACTTTCTTCCATAAGTTTATACTCACCGCTATCTGCCTCGGCCTCTAACTCATTTTGAATGTCTATATTTGATTCGACCTCTGTAGTTCCACAGGCGTTTAAGATAAAAATTAATAATAAAACATGAGTTAATAAATATTTCTGCATTTAACTATCTCTCCTAGGTACTGTTAACTATATTCTACTATATTGGAGATTATGATGAATACTGTTCTCATACAAATTATATTTAGTACAAAAGATGGCAATGAATATCCAAAGAAAGGTATTCGCTTCATTGACTCAAACTATTTAGGTTAGCAGTCATAGCTATATATTAAACGGTTACAAAATCCTCAGAAGTGTATTAGAATTAGGGATAATACATATTTTAGGAGTGACTGCAATGGCAGCATTGGGATTTGAAGAAAAGTTATGGCAATCTGCGGATAAATTAAGGGGCAGTATGGATGCCTCAGATTATAAAAGTGTTGTACTCGGGCTGATATTCTTAAAGTATGTTTCTGACGCCTTTGAAGAGAAGTATGAGGAACTTGGACAGGATGAATATGCCGATCAAGAGGATAAAGATGAGTACACAGCGGAAAATATATTCTGGGTACCGAAAGAAGCCCGTTGGACTTACATAAACGAAAATTCAAAGAAACCGGAAATTGGTCAGATTATCGATAAAGCTATGCTGGCGATTGAAAAAGAAAATGAATCTTTGAAAGGTGTGCTGCCTAAAGATTATGCCCGACCAGGATTGGATAAAGCTAAGCTCGGCGGTATCATCGACATCTTTACTTTCAAAGTGGGCGACAAGGAAAGCAGGAGACAAGATGTATTGGGCCGTGTATATGAGTACTTTATCGCGAAATTTGCAAGTGCTGAAGGTAAAAATGCTGGAGAGTTCTATACGCCATCCTCCATCGTTAAACTGCTTGTTGAGATGGTTGAACCATACGAAGGCCGAATTTATGACCCTTGCTGTGGTTCAGGTGGTATGTTCGTCCAGAGTGAACGATTTGTGGAGCAACATCAAGGGAGCATTGGGGACATTGCCATCTATGGTCAGGAGTACAATCTCACCACATGGAAGTTGGCGAAGATGAACCTTGCCATCCGGGGCATTGATAATGACCTCGGAGAGCAACATGCAGATACTTTCCATAACGATCAGCATAAAGGATTGAAAGCTGATTTTATATTAGCCAATCCACCGTTTAACTCCAATGAGTGGGGGCAAGAGCGTGTACTGGATGATTACCGTTGGAAGTATGGTATTCCACCGGCAGGCAATGCCAACTATGCTTGGATCCAGCATATGGTTTCTAAACTTGCTCCGACAGGTACAGCCGGTTTCGTACTTGCGAACGGTTCCATGTCCACCAGTACGAAAGGTGAGCTTGAAATTCGTAAAAACCTCATCGAAGAAGATTTGGTGGAATGCATAGTAACACTACCTGGTCAGCTATTTTATTCAACCCAAATCCCAGTATGCCTGTGGTTCGTAACTAGAAATAAAGAGAAGAATGGCAAAAGGGCAAGAAATAATGAGATTTTATTTATCGATGGACGAAATCTCGGTCAAATGGTGAACCGTACACTGAAAGAATTATCTGATGGTGACATTTTAAAAATTGCCGATACTTTCAGATCATGGAAAGGGACAGTCGATACAGAGTATCAAGATGAACAAGGTTTCTGTAAGGCTGCGAGTACAGAAGAAGTAAAAGAGAATGAATATATTTTAACACCAGGCAGGTATGTTGGACTCAGTGCAGTCGAAGAAGATGATGAACCATTCGAGCAAAAGATGGAGCGGATCACCGCCGATCTTGGAGAACAATTTGCGAAATCAAAAGAACTTGAAGACCAAATCCGCAAGTCTCTGGAGGGTTTAGGTTATGGAGTTTAAAGAGGTTAAACTTAGTGAAATATGTGAGATTGTGATGGGTCAATCACCAAAATCTGAATTTTATAATGATTCTAAAGGCACACCATTTCTCCAAGGGAATAGAACCTTTGGTCATCTTTATCCAATCATTGATACTTACACAACAAAAGTGACTAAAAGTGCCTCTAAAGGGGATTTACTTATGTCAGTAAGGGCTCCAGTAGGTGAACTTAATCTGGCCCCAGTCGATTTATGTATCGGTCGAGGACTATGTGCGATTAAACCAAGAATTAACAAATATTATGTGTATTATTTGTTAAAAGAAGAGATTGATAATCTTGAGAGTCAATCAACAGGTACAATATTCAGTTCAGTTAATAAAACGACTCTGAATAATTTAAAAGTGAAAATACCAAAGGATACCAGTTTACAAGATAAAATTGGTGATTTTCTTTGGGCGATAGATAATAAAATACAAATTAATAACAATATTACTGCAAACCTCGAAAAATTCTCACAAACACTTTTTAAGCGTTGGTTTATTGATTTTGAATTTCCAGATGAAGATGGAAATCCTTATAAGTTAAGTGGTGGCGAAATGATTTCATCAAAAGTTGGGCAAATACCATCTAACTTTTCTTTGGGGGAACTTGAATCATTAATTGATATATATAATACAAAAAGAAAACCTTTATCGAGGATAGAGAGAGACAAACAAGAAAAAATTTATCCATATTATGGCGCTACTAAAATTATTGATTATGTTGATGATTACAAATTCAACGGTAAATATGTATTAGTCGGTGAAGATGGCACAGTAAAAACAGATAATGGTGCCCCCTTCACTCAATACGTGTATGGCAAGTTTTGGGTGAGCAACCATGCTCATATATTAAAGGGTAAAAATATTTCTGATGAAATTTTATTATTAATTTTAAATAACATAGACATTGATCCCTACATCACTGGCGCTGTACAACCTAAATTAAATAAAAAAAATTTGCTAAATATCGAAACAATAATTGCTCCCATAGAATTATATACAAGATTTAATAAAATAATCGAGCCATATTTTAAAAAAATCATAGAAATTGAAGAAGAGTCCCTATTATTACGTGAACTAAGGGATACTCTATTACCAAAACTCATGTCTGGAGAAATTGAATTACCTGAGGAATTGGAGGTGTAACAATGGCTTTCTTCACAGAAGATGATTTAGAACATCTATCAATGGAATGGTTCACACAAATCGGATATGAAGTGAAAACCGGTAATGAAATCAGTCATTCCAACTTATACGCTGAAAGGGATAATTTCAATGATGTTATTCTCGATCATCGTTTAGAAACTGCCTTACGCAAAAACAATCCAGAACTGAACTCCAATGCTATTGAACAAGCCGTTCATAAAATAACCATCGAACAGTCACCCAGCTTAATTGAAAATAACCTTATTTTTCATGAATATATGACGAATGGGATTGAGGTAGAATACCATAACGACGAGGGTAAGCGGTTCAATGCACTGGTCAAAGTCATTGATTTCGAAGCACCCGAAAATAATGATTTCCTAGCTGTGAACCAACTCGAAGTCGATAAAGGGTCATATAAAAAAATACCTGACATTGTACTGTTCATTAACGGCTTACCAGTTGTTGTCATGGAGCTTAAAAATGCGACGAATGAATCAGTCGGCGTACATGAGGGATATAACCAACTTCAAACTTATAAGAACACTGTGCCACAATTATTTAATCATAATGCGTTTTTGGTAACTTCTGATGGATTTAACACACGAGTCGGGTCACTGACAGCCAATTATGATCGCTTTATGCATTGGCGGTCTAAAGACGGTAAAGTGGAAGCAACCACAGAAATCGCGAGCTTAGAGGTACTGATCTACGGCATGCTGAATAAAGAAACGATACTTGATTTAATTAAACATTTCATCCTGTTTCAAAAGGGCAGTGATGGCAAAGCGGTAAAAATTCTTGCCGCTTACCATCAATACTATGCCGTCAACAAAGCAGTTGAGCGAACTTTAGAAGCCTCGGCAGATAACGGTGATGGCCGGGGCGGTGTGATATGGCACACGCAAGGTTCCGGCAAAAGCCTGACCATGGTTTTTTTCAGTGGTAAGCTAATCAAAACAATGAATAATCCCACACTCGTTGTGCTGACCGATCGCAATGATCTCGACAATCAGCTATTCGGCACCTTTTCTTCCAGTTCTGCATATGGGAGTGGCGGGCTGTTGAGGCAAAGACCTAAACAAGCAGAATCGCGTAAAGAACTCGTCAATCTCTTATCTGTGGAATCCGGCGGTATTATATTTACGACTATGCAGAAGTTCGCACCTGAAGAAGGTAAATTGAGCATGCCCGTACTCACTGATCGCCGCAATGTCATCGTAATGGCAGATGAAGCCCATAGAACGCAGTATGGCTTTAGTGCCAAGTTCGATCAAACAGGTGAAGATGTGAAGTATGGCTATGCAAAATATCTGAGAGATGCTTTACCAAATGCGTCTTTCGTTGGTTTCACAGGCACCCCTGTGGCTTCAACAGATAAAAACACTGTACAAGTCTTTGGTAACTATATCGATGTATACGATATGACCCAGTCGGTGGAAGACGGCTCGACTGTGAAAATCTATTATGAGAGCAGAATCATTCCGCTGAACTTACCGGATGACTTAAGCATTGATGACAGTTATGAGGATATTACTGAAGGCCAGGAAGATGATATCAAAAGCCGCTTAAAATCCAAATGGTCCCGGGTGGAAGCCTTGACTGGCGCACAACAACGACTCGAGATGCTCGCAAAAGATCTCATTGAGCACTTCGACACCAGACAATCCGCCATGCAAGGTAAAGGGATGGTTGTGGCAATGAGTCGTCGAATTGCCGTCAATCTGTACGATGAAATCGTAAAATTAAGACCAGAATGGCATTCAGATGATGATCATAAAGGGTCAATTAAAGTTGTGATGACAGGTCAGTCCAGTGATCCAGAGAATTTCCAACGCCATATCGGTCCAAAATCCCGTCGTGAATTACTGGAAAAGCGGATGAAAGATGAAACTGATGAATTAAAACTGGTCATCGTGAGAGACATGTGGTTGACCGGATTTGATGTCCCTTCACTCCACACCATGTATATCGATAAACCGATGAAAGGGCATAACTTGATGCAAGCCATTGCCCGGGTCAACCGAGTATTCAAAGATAAGCCCGGTGGATTAATTGTTGACTATATTGGCATTGCCGATAGTCTGAAAGAAGCACTCAAAGAATATACTGCAGACGATCGTGAGCAAACCGGGATTGATACTGAAAAAGCTGTAGAGATCATGTTGGCCAAGTTTGAAGTGATTCAGGACATGTTGTATCAACATGATTATTCCGGGTTTGAATCCGAGAGTCAGAGCGTGAGATTCAAAGCCATCAACGATACGATGAACTATATTTTAGGTTTAAGCGAGAAAGACAGGAAGCTTTTCATCAATACGGTTACAGAGCTGACCAAAGCATTTGCGTTATGTGCAACTGAGCCGGATGCTCAGGAACTGAACCAAGAAATTGGATTCTTCAAGGCGGTTAAAGCTGGATTGCTGAAAATCCTGACACCGCCCACGAGTGAGGGTAGAGAGAGAAAGACACCGGCAGAGATTGATGCAGAAATCAATCAACTGGTATCTAAATCTGTCGTCCCGGATGAAGTCATTGATATATATGATTCTTTAGGGTTGGAAAAACCGGACATATCTATAATATCAGATCAATTTCTCGAAGATGTCAAAGCTTTACCTCAAAAAAATGTAGCCATTCGGCTACTTGAACGTTTGCTGAAAGGTCAGGTGAAGTCCTTGATGAGAAAGAACGTAACACAATCGAAGAAGTTCTCTGAAATGTTGGATAACGCCATCAATCAATACAATAAGCGTTCCATTGAGTCATCAAAAGTGTTGGAAGAACTCATTGGAATGGCCAAAGATATTGCGCAGAAACAACAAGAAGGTGAGGAACTGGGTCTCAGTGCAGATGAAGTTGCCTTCTACGATGCCTTAGCCAACCATGAGACCGCGAAAGAAGTCATGGGTGATGAGAAGCTAAAAGCAATTGCCTATGAGCTAACGAAGAAAATCAAAGAGAATATGAGTGTGGATTGGCACAAAAGAGACAGTGCACAGGCGAAGATGAGAGTCACAGTCCGTAGATTACTTAAAGAGTATGGATATCCACCAGATCTTCAAAAGAAAGCAGTGGAAGATGTGGTAGAGCAAGCTGAATTGATGGCGAGTGGGATGTAGTGTACTATATGTTGGAATATACAGCTGTCACTCTTAATTAATATTTTAAAAAAATTATATTAAACCGATTGGTAGGTGAAAATTTGGGAGATATAAAATTATTTTCTCTGCACAATAATGATGTAACTGAATTAACAGGGAAATCAATGACAATAGAAAAAGCATTACAAAAAATGATTGAAAATAATTTAGAGACTTTTCTTGGTATTAAATTCTTAGGAGGCGAGTACCAGACCGGGCGAAAGCATGGAGGAAGAATTGATACACTAGGTATATATGAGAATAATTCACCAGTGATAATCGAATATAAAAGAGCAACGAATGAGAATGTAATCAATCAGGGTTTGTTTTATCTGGAATGGCTATTAGATCATAAAGCTGAATTTCAAGTGTTGGTGATGGAGAAGTACGGCAAAGCTCTCTCTGATGAGATCGATTGGACCAACCCCAGATTAGTTTGTATCGCAGGCGGTTTCACAAAATATGATGAACATGCTGTTCAGTTGATTGATAGGAATATCGAGCTATATAGATATAAATATTACGAAGATAAATATCTATTATTGGACTTGGTAAACGCAACAACAGCTCAAAATAATCAAATGAAGTCTTCATCGTCCCTCTTAAATAAAACAAAAACTGTAAACTATCAAAATTCTTTTGAAGATAATCTCGCAAGAATAGATGAAAATTTAAGCAACATTTACGAAAGTCTTTATGACTATGTGATGGCGCTAGGCGATGAGATACAATTCAAAAAGTTAAAATTCTATGGTGCTTTTAAAAGAATTAAAAATTTTGTATGTGTAGAAGCCTTTCCAAGAAAACAAGCAATTGTTATATATGTGAAGTTGGATACTTCAAAAGTTGAATTCGAAGATGGGTTCAGTAGAGATGTCACAAATGTGGGTCACTATGGCACAGGTAACGTTGAGCTGACTTTAAGAAGTGAAGAAGATTTGGAGAAAGCAAAACCATTTATAAATGAAAGCTTTGAAAATAATTAAGGAGATATAAGATGAAAAAGATTTTAATAGACAAAGATGATTATCGTGAGTTTTTTCAAACTGGTCAAGTAAAATTTTATAAAAAGCATCAAAATACACCATCACATCTCATAACACAAAATAGTTTTTTTCATCTCAATATCCCCAAAATTGATTTAGGGATTTCTTATCATTTTACTCAACATATAGAAGCAATGCGAAAACAAATGACTTTGACAAACAATATGGTCCAAGACATTATGCAACCAATTAGAGACCAAATGGATAGTATTCAATCAATCTTATCTTCTTTACCAAAAATCACTCTTCCTAAATTTGACATTGAAAGTTTAAAAGAGAGCACAGCAGGTTTTCGGTATAAATATCAATTATTTTTTAGTGAGTGTAAAGAAAAAGGGATGTTACCTTCCTTTAAATTTATTGATAGTTACGAAGAACAATTTTCTGAATATGGGTTCATTGAAGATGAGTTTATAATAGAACAATTTGAAAAAGATTTTACTGAAATCAAAACGAGTTTTTCCTCTAATAAACTATTTGAAGAAAAGTATTCATATTTAGAACTCGCCATTCAGGACTATTATGAAGAAAGATATTCACAAAGTATATTTCTATTATTTTCGGCAATGGACTATACAGTCGTATATTCATTGTTAAGAAAAGAAAGAGGTAAAAAATATAACCCACTCAAGAAGTCATTAAAAGAGGGGCTTTCAGATTTAGATAGAGCCTTCATAGATTATGAGTACCATACAGCATTTCAAAGTATTGCTGAAAAGTATTATGATAACGATAACAACATCGAGGATCCCACGTTAGTAAATAGAAATCGTTTGATGCACGGTACAATGGATATTGATAACATAAGTAAAATAGATTGTATTAAACTATTTTATCTAATCGAATCCCTGGTAGATATTAAAATCAAGTAGTGATTATAGAAGACCTATACTTACAGAAGTTCTAGAAGACATTAGAGAATTATACAGAAATACATATTGTTTAATTCATTAAAAACCTCATCAACGATGATACGCTTCATTCCTCAATATCTTATTCACCCTGAATATCTGCTCCATCAGCATGACTTTCATCATCTGATGGGGGTAGGTGAGGGAACCGAAGCTGATTTCCTGATCGCTGCGTCTTCTAACCGCTTCTCCGAGTCCGTTGCTTCCGCCGATAATAAAAACCACATCGCTTTTCCCTGTGTTCATCCATCTCTGATATTCCGTGGCGAATTTTTCACTTGTATACGTCTTACCTTGAATTTCCATCGTTACGACATGTTGATTGTCTTTTATTTTCGACAGTATCCGGTCTGCTTCTTTGTCTTTGATGATTTCAATATCTTTGTCACTGGCATTGTTCGGTTCTTTCTCATCAGTGACTTCAACAAGTTCGATCTTCGCATATTTGTTGATTCTCTTTTTATATTCATCTACTGCCTGCACCCAGTATTTTTCTTTTAACTTTCCCACTGTAATCAAAGTGATTTTCATTTATCTTCATCCTTCTTGTCCTGTCAATTCCCTCATATTTTAACACGTCTCTTATAAAATAAACGCCCCGGATCCGTTTATGAATCCAGGACGTTTATTATCTCTATGCTTTCTTTTTGCCGAAATAGAACAGTCCGGCGCCAATTCCTATGGCGAGCATGACGGCCGAGAATATCAGAAACGGCCATGGCCCCCACATGAAGACGAGCGGGGCAGACAGTGCTGTCACCAGACCGCCGCCGAGGAAAGGTTCAAAGACAAGCTGTTTGTAGCCAAAACCTTCTACAGCGGGTGATTTCATTTCCGGGTCGGCAACCCGCACAAGCATCAGACCTGTGGCGGTTACACCTGTTGACTGGCCGAAGTCACCGACTGCTCTTTCCAACCAATAGTCCGGAAGCATTCTCGGTCCGAAAAAGAAGAAACCGATGACGTTCCATATGATCCCGCCTGCTGCGAGTATGATAAACGGTACGATATATTCGCCGATGACTGAAAGTGAGACGGTCGCAATCGCGCTGATGATCAGGATATCAAGGGAGAAGCCCTGGACACTGGTTATAATCTGTCTGTCGACCAGCTCATCTTTGTCGAACTTACTGACGAAAATCTGAACAATCAGACCACCGATCATCGCAAGTGGGAATAATGGCACATACGTCATGAAGTCGGAGCCGAAAATCGCAGCTTCCAAACGGGTGATGATTTGCAGGATAATATAACCGATGAGAATCGCCAGTCCAACTATCGTAAAGTGAAAACTGAATGGATCAATCGATTCAGCTCTGACAGTCGTTTTTCCGTTATCTTCACGCTCTTCCTTTTCAACGATGCCTGCTTTCTGTAGCTTTGACAGGCCTTTAACATCTGTAATGACCTGGGCATGATTTTTACGCACACCCCAGTTGATGAAAGCAATGCCCACGATGACCCCCGTTAAAATACCGACGGTAGCGAGGCCGACCGCCATATCATATGCCTCCGGGAAACCCAGTTCATCGAATGTGCTCTGCAGACCGGCAGCTGTACCGTGTCCGCCTTCGAATCCGATTTCAATCAATGCACCGATAAATGGAGGCATATCATAGAATGGCACCAGTATGAGCATGGCAAGCAACAGACCGATGACGTACTGGCCCCAGCCGAGTGTCCAGCCGAATGCGAGCTGCGGACCACCGACATCCCATACTTTCTGCAAGTTCGGCAGCACCGTCCCTATAAATAAAGTCGCAAATACAATATTGATCATCAGACCGGGAAGCGTAGACCAGATTTCCGTGATTTCAGGCGTCATAATCCCGTTTCTCCAGAATGAGTCTTCCCCCGTAAAATTTCCGAGTATTCTTCCGAGTACTTCCGGTCCTGCAAGCAGTGCCAGAAAACCGCCGATGACTGATGCAGGCAGGAAGAGATTCTGCATCCAGGTTGAATGCATTCTGATCCATTTCCCGATAAGTAAAAATATTCCCAAGTATAATAGCGCAAATCCGATTTGCTCCGGACTCATAATAACCCACATCTCCTTTTTCACTAATTGGTCTGAATATCATTAACGCATGAATGGACCATATATAATCATTTAAGAGATATTTTATCAGAGGTCATGAAATTTTTCTTGAACGGGCATCTGAGTAATTTCTCTTCTTATGGATGAATATTTTCGACAGCTGGTCTGCAAACAGCAATCCGACCGCGACACCGCCTGCGATGAGTATCACTTCAAACATCGTGTTCAATGACTCATTGTACTCGAACTGGACGAGCAGACTTGTAGCTTCGTAGGCGAGACCGCCGGGCACAAAAGGGATGATTCCCGGCACCATAAATATTGTTGCGGGTTCTTTAAGCATCCTCGCCATCAGGTGGCACATGATGCCGAGGACGAGGCTTCCGAACATTGTTGCATAAATTTCGTGCATGCTGAACACTTCAAGCAGTATGCGGCTGACCATCCATCCGGTGGCACCGACGACGCCCGCATAAAAGAAGAGACGCTTCGGAGCATCGAATAATACCGCAAAGAAAAACGATGCAGTGAAACTGAATATTAAATGTAATAACCATGCCATTGCCATCTCTCCTTATATAATGATCAGCACTGTCGCCACACCGGCACCGATGCCGAAAGAGGTGACGAGTGCTTCCAGCAGTTTGGTGATGGCGGTCAGCATATGACCCCCAAACAGATCCTGAATGGAATTCGTAATCAGCACACCCGGTACGATCGGCATGACCGCTGAAATGATGATGACACTGAGTTCACCGCCGGGCACGAGCATTTGGCCGAAGGCCGCAAGCAGTGCGATGATGAAAGAACCGATAAATTCAGGGATGAACTGGGTTTCGGTTTTTTTAGAAATGAATTCGGTAATAAAGTAACCGATCGCCCCGGCAAGTACCGCAGTCGGTACATCCGTCAGCAGACCGCCCTGAAGATATAGGAAACTTAAGCCCACCATACCGCCGGCGACCGCTTTCGCGTGCAGGGGATGGTCATCAATTTTCTCATCTATATATTTCAGTCTGTCCCATGCTTCTTCCAGCGTGATTTTCTTTGCGACAATGTGACGGGAGACACGATTTGTTTCTGAAATACGGATCAGATTCGTATTTCTCGTCTGTATTCTGTATATGCGCGGATTTGTTCCGTTATGCAGCATGTAGTTGATGACCGTATTCGTCACGAAGCTGTTTGATTCCTTATATCCCAGTGCACTGGATATGTACGTCATCGTATCTTCCACACGGGTGCCCTCAGCACCTGATTCCAGCAGAATCTGAGCAGCCAGCATGACGATATCTTTTATCTGTTCTTCCTTTTGAATGATTTCATCCATATACATCACCCATTATATTTATTACCTCTATTAAAACACAAAAACGAGTGGAAACCCTATTCATTCGGGTTTCCACTCATTATTTATCCACTGTTTATTCATAGTTATCCACAGTTATCAACAGGTTATACACAGTTTTCTGTGAATAAGTCTTTATTCCTTAATTTTACCGTCTTTCATTTCAACGATACGGTCCGCATATACAAGCATATCTTCATCATGCGTCACCATCAGTACTGTGATATTTCTTTCCAATGATAAGTTGCGAATCAATTCCATCACTTCCACTGAACGTCTGGAGTCGAGACTCGCTGTCGGTTCATCCGCAAACAAAAGTTTCGGTTCATGGATGATGGCTCTTGCGATTGCGACACGCTGCTTTTCACCGCCTGAAAGGTTGTCCGGGTCGCTGTCTCTGTGTTTCCACATACCGACCGCTTCCAGTGCATCCTGAATGCGTGCCTTCTTTTCTTTTTTGCTCCACTTTAATTCTGCAGTATCAATCATCAGATTCAGCTGATCCTTCACCGACAGGAACGGCACCAGATGTGCATGCTGGAAGATGAAGCCGAATTCTTTCGCCCGGATTTCTCTCACTTGGTTGCTGCTCATGCCGGTCAGATCCATATCATCGAACTTTATTATGCCGTCACTTGATTTTTGAAGGCCCGCCGCAATTGTCAAAAGCGTACTCTTGCCTGAACCTGAAGTGCCGACAAGTGCGGTGACCTTCCCTTTTTCGAGTTCAAGATCAATACTTTTCAAAATTTGTTCTTCATTTCTGCCGACTTTGAATGACTTTTCCAATTCTTTGATCTGTAATGACGACATATTATGCGCCTCCCTGATTGATTGCTTCCATCGGTTCCACTTTACTGATCTGGAAACCGGATAATGTTGCTCCGATGAATCCGATAATAAAGAACCCTGCAGCCATGATTGCGGAACTCTGAAGTGTCAGCTGATACGGCATGCCTTCTGGCAATACGAGTGTCATCAGCTGGCTCAGTCCAATTGCGATGACGAGTGATATCAAAGTGATGAGTACCATCTGTACCCACATCAGTCTGAGCAGTGTAATGGTCTTTACGCCTACCGCTTTCAATATGCCGTATGTGCCAAGTTTCTGAACGTTGATCATGTAGAAGAAAATTGCAAACAGCATACCGCTGATGACGAACAGAAATGCGATGATCATGTTCAGTGACAGCATTTCAGCTGAATAACTCGGAATCGTATTCAGGAACTGGCCCTGGTTGAAGGCAGCCATCTCATCGATGTCCTCTTCTTCGTCTTCAGTATATGCAAGCTGATAGCCGTCCGACTGATACATGCTCATGAAGTCATCCGGGTGGATGAACGCGACCGAAGAGTGGCTGAACTTCTCCTGTTCGGCAAAGCCTGTCACGGTGAAACGATCATCATATAGTTTCGTGGACAATTCATCTCCTGATGCGATGCCGTCTGCTTTTATCGATTCATCCAAAATGACTTCTCCTTTTTCAACGTCTGGAAAAATATCATTTTCTGTTGCTGCAACGTACGTGATGCCGTGCTTCTGGGCATCACTGTCTTCAAGCTCTCCCATCTGGATGGACATGAACACTGCATCATTATGACTGTTTTCTATTGATTCGCGCTGACTGTCGCTGATCTCTGAAAAGTTATACTGTTCCTCAGCTTCACTTTCCATATAATATGTGCCCTCAGGCATATTTTTTACCAATGATGCATTATCGTAGGACAAGCCGTTCGCAAGTCCTGAAATGATCAATGTCAAAAAACTGATCAGAAATATAATCGACCCGAGTATCAAATATCTCGTCTTGTACTTCATCATTTCTTTCCATGCCATTTTCAATGGTCGCACCGTCCTTTATTTATCAGATTTATACAGTAATGTCTGTACAAAGAATGCTGCAAAGCTGAGCAGCAGAATGACCCCGCCGCCGATATATGCGATCAATGTGACGACGTCCGGCAGTCCGAAGGATGCCACATTATTGATGAACATCCCGATTATCAATCCTGTTGTACCGATGATTGCCGTCCATACGTGGAATTTCGACAGTGCATTATATTTCACATCGAACGCCTGATAAAATACCGACCATGAAAATAAACTGAGCCAGCCCACAACAAGGACATGGGCATGTATCGGTCTGAGTGCGTAGGAGCTCGAGCCGGCCATATGTGCTCCCATGATCGTACCGAGCAATCCGTATATTCCTGCAAAAACTAATAGTAATTTAACTGGTTTATTCATTTAAAAATCCTCCCTGTTTTCATCTGCAATACATACTCTATACTTCGAATATGAACGCAGGATGAACAAGGAGGACTTTTTTTAATTATTTATGATTTTTTGGCAGTTCAACGATGAATGTCGTGCCTGTACCGATTTCTGATTCCGCTCTGACCGTGCCTTCATGCCGCTCGATGATTTCATGGACGATCGACAGCCCCAGGCCGGAACCTTTAACGCTCGATGTTCTGGATGAGTCGACTCTGTAGAAGCGGTCAAATATATGTTTGTTCTCTTCATCGGTCAGCCCGATGCCCGTATCTGAGATTTTTACGGTGACCAGACCGTGGTGTTCAGATAAGGAAATATCAATATTGCCCGCTTCGCTGTTGTATTTTATAGCGTTTGAGATTAGATTGTCCCATACCATGTTGAGCATCGTTTCATCTGCAGCAATGGCCACTTCAGGCAGATCGTAGGAGAGCATCATTTCATTTTCGTTGATTTTCCATTCATATGAATGAATCAGCTGGTCAATCTGTTTATTCAATGGGTATTCTGAAATATTCAAAGCATGCGACTCCTGGTCCAGTGACGACAGCATTAAGAGCTGGTTCGTCATCGTACTGATTCTCGTCACTTCCTGGTCGATGATATTATAGTACTCTTTCTCATCTTCCGGACTCAGATCAGCCATCTTTAATAATTCATTATAACCTTTGATGTTGGACAGGGGAGACTGGATGTCATGAGAAATATTCGAAATAAAATCTTTCCTCATCTCTTCATTCTGTTCAATCTTTTCAGCCATATGCACAAAACTGTTCGACAGCTGGCCGATTTCATCATGTCTGTTCGTATTTAGATCACTGACATTGTAGTCTCCTTTTGCGAGGGTGTCGGTTGCCCGGTTCAGTCTCGTCACCGGGTTCACCAAATATTTGGTGCCGATCAGAACGAGAATGATACTGATGACAATCGTCAGGATGAGCAGCCATCCGAACAAGAGGTGCATTTCATTGAACAACATTGATATGTCGGGTCTCATAAACAGCGCATATACTCCGCTTCCTGTTTCCACAGGCACACCGATGGTGTTTTCCAGCTCATTCGCAAAAAATCCTGTCACAAAAGTCTCTCTCGGAAACTCAAGCATGCCGTGATACACATTGCCGTCCTGCACGCTTTCAACCGTACTGCCGGACAGGGAAGTGTCCCTGAACTCCGCTCCATAGAAAGTGCCTTCTGAATCACTGCCCGCCAAATAGAATTGATAACCTGCATCAGCCACGTTATCCAGATAATCTCCGATGTCCATCTGCGGATTTTTTTCTATGAAGTTTGAAATGTTTTGTGCAATTTCTGTATTTTTGGCATCATTGTCGGGTTTCAGATAATGCTGGTAATAAGTATTGGATATGAAAAATGCAAACAGGAAACTCACAAGCATAATGGCAATAGTCGTGACAGCAAATTTCGAATACAGCGATCTCAGCTTCATGCGTCCCCCGTCTCCAATGTATAACCGACGCCTCTGACAGTCGTAAATTTAATCGCATCGGTCAGATTGTTGAAACGTGTGCGGAGCCGTTTGATGTGAACATCCACTGTCCGGTTGTCCCCTTCAAAGTCGATACCCCAGATGCTGTCTATCAGCTGTTCACGGGTAAACACCTGATCCGGATGGTTTGCAAGCACGTGCAATAATTCAAATTCCTTCAGCGGCAGCTTCAATGTTTTTTCATTGACCGTCACTACATATTTATCTATATCTATATGAACATCCCCGATCTGTATCACCTGTTTGTCCGTATCAATGTTATAACGTCTGAGCAGCGCTTCGATTCTGAATAAAAATTCTTTCGCTTCAAATGGTTTGACTAAATAATCATCAGTACCTGCTTCAAATCCTTTTTCCTTATCATCAATCTGCCCTTTGGCAGTCAATATGATGATCGGGATATCCAATGTTTTACGCATCTCTTTAATCAATGACAACCCGTCCATATAGGGCATCATGATATCCACGACCGCAAGCTGGCATACTTCATTTTCAAGCTTTCTGAGCGCATCCCTGCCGTCTGTCGCACCGATGACCTCATAGCCTGCCTCTTTCAAATTGATTATGATGAATTTCAAGATATTCGGATCATCATCCGCAACTAATATTTTAGTCATATTCCCACTCCATAACTTAAGTATTGATCAGTCGGTTTTCTTCACTACCGATGACTTTAACGCCATCTTTCCGAACCCGGGTACTTTACAATCTAAATCATGACCGTCTTCAGGGTCAACGATTCTTATCCCTTTGACTTTCGTTCCCTGCTTGATGACGTTCGATGCGCCCTTTACTTTCAAATCTTTAACAATCGCCACGTTATCACCGTCATTCAAAACATTGCCGTTCGCATCTTTGACGAGCGCGGCTTCCTGTTCCTCAAGCTCTGAAGCTTTCGTCCATTCATGGGCACACATCGGACAGATTAAAAGCCCGCTGTCCTCATAAGTATATTCTGAATTACAATTAGGACAATTTGGTAATGTTGTCATTTAAAATTTCCTCCAGTATTTATTATAATATTTAAAATAATAACCGTACTTATCCACAATTTTACCAAATTATACACAATAAATACATGTTATCCACAAAGTATATTTTAAAATGTGGATAACTATTCATTCATGTATGGATCGTTTAATAATATGCAGTGTATATGAAAACGGTAAGGGCGGTCTATCATACTGGAATCTCATACATGGTCATGATGTTTATCCATATGCCATCGGTTTTATTTACCAATCACCTGAATATGCACCGGAGCTGGAATTTCAAAAGTTGACGTTCAAAAATATGTCCTGGATAATGAAATTATAGACTATTTCACGGACGGATTAATTTCAATAAACTTCTTAAATAGGTTAGGAGGGTTATTTTGTATAAATCTATCTTACTCGCAGCAGACGGTTCCGATAACAGTTACAGAGCGGCTGAAGAAGCTCTTAATGTCATTGACGAAGTAGGTAAAGTGACTATTTTGAACGTTCTTGATCCCGAGGAATCGAAGCGGGAAATTCTGCACAGCTCAGCTTCTGAAAGTATGTTGTCAAAAAAGAAAGAAAAACTTTCTAAAATTACTGATCTGTATGATGACAGGGGCATGGATTATGAAGTACGGATGGAGCGGGGTGTGGCCAATGAAACGGTCGTGAATATAGCCAATTCCGGGGAGTTTGAAGCCGTTATTCTGGGTACGCGCGGGCTGAACAGCCTTCAGGAGATGGTGATGGGGAGCGTCAGCCATAAAGTGGCTAAACGTTCTGACATCCCGGTGATTATTGTGAAGTAGGCGGGGAAGATCGTGCGTCTGGCGCTATAAGTGACGTGAAATTACTGCGGTCGTAGCGCAGAAGAGCGTCTGGCGCTATAAATTACGTGAAATTACCGCAGTCGTAGCGCAGAAGAGCGTCTGGCGCTATAAGTTGCCTGAAATCACCGCCGTCGTGGCGCAGAAGGGCGTCAAACGCTATAACCTAGCTGAAAACTACAGACTTATAACACGCAACAAAAATTATTCAAAACAAAAATGAGCTGCATCTTAATTAAGAAGCAGCTCATTTTTTGTATAATATTTTCCACAGTTATCCACACGAGTTATCCACAGGTGTGCATAACTTAAATTGTATAAATTTCTGTCGGTGTATCTTTATCGGTGTGGAAAAGCTGAATTTCATTTTTTGTATCGATGTCGTATTGATTCAATACTTGTTCCACACTCATTTTTGCCAGTTCTTTTATATTGTTATCGAGGCTGAGGTGGCTCAGGTAAATACGTTTCGTATTAGATGTGATGACGTCCCGCATCGCATGTGCAGCATCTTCATTCGATACGTGCCCGACATCGGAAAGTATACGCTGTTTCGTCACCCATGGGTATCTGCCCATTCGGAGCATATCCACATCATGATTGCTTTCAAAGATGAAACAGTCACTTTCTTTTATGATGCCTTTCATCTGATCGGATACGTAACCTGTATCCGTAATGACGGAGAGCTTTTTATTGTCTCTCATCAATGTGTAAAACTGCGGGTCGATCGCATCGTGTGATACGTTGAATGATTCGATATCCATGCCGACGAGTTCTTTCGTCTCCATCGGATTGAAGTGGAACCGCTGTTCTGCAGGCACTTCTATATTTTTTCTGTCCAGCTGCTGCCACGTCTGTGCGTTCGCAAAAATCGGAATATCATATCTTTTAGCAATGACTTTCAACCCTTTTATATGGTCTGAATGTTCATGGGTAATCAAGATTGCATCAATATTTTTCAAGGAGGTTCCTATATGGTTCAATCCTTCTTCTATTCTTTTGCACGTAAGCCCTACATCGATGAGCAGGCTGCCTTTTTCTGATTCAATATAAGTACTGTTGCCCGAAGATCCACTGGCCAACACGCTCATTCTCATGCTACTCACTCACTTTCAATTATTTCACCTGAATCTGTTGTTGCATCTGCGTAAATCGTTTTGGATATACCTTGATCCGTGACATGCATTTCCCATTTCGGTCTTAAAATCGCATTATTTTCTTCGGTTAGAATGATGTAGTAACCGAGTCTCGCTTCATTGATTACCGCCGTTGAAGAGATACTTCCACGTTCATACAGTTCTTCAACGATCTCTTTTGGTGATTTCGCCGTCAGACTCAGTGTGTATTCATTTTCTTCCAAGTTCATCAATCTCGTCTGTTCCATGGCATCTGCCTGTCTGCCTTCACCGTGGAAAATGATTCTTGCAGCTTCATGATTGAAGATTGGGAAGTTCTCGAATAACTGGTTAAAAACCACCTGGTCCGATGTGCTCATTACATTATCATACTGGTAATCGTGACCTCTGTAAACATTCCCGTCCATATAGTCCTGAAGCGACTGTTCCGTCATTTCCGGACCGTCTTCTTCAAACTCTTCTGTAATTTTTGTCCCTGATACATTATCCTCGTCCACTTCGGAATCCAGATCATCTTCATCTGAGAAATTCTGGACAGCGCCGGTCAATACATTCATTTCAACAGGTTCATACTCTTCGATATTGCTCATATCGATATCCGTCGTACTCAAAATATCCGGCGATTCCTGGATTTCTTCCACGGATTCCTGACGTTCATTAAAGTATATATAGATGAGTGCAACATTCATCAGAAGGAACACTATGATGTATAAGGATTTCGTCAATTTCCAATCCATTACTCAAGACCCCCTTCGTCGAAACGCATCCATTCTCCGTCATACTTGATATACCATGATGGTGTATACTGCACAACATTTATCTCATTTTGATCTGTAGAAAAGGCCATATTATAGCCGATCGTTATTTTAGTGACATCCTGGAGGTCATAATTTTCATTCAATGCAATTTCATACCTGACACTTTCAAGCGAGGGCAGTGTCTCATCCTCTCCGCCGGGCACCCGTGCAGTCACCCTGATTAAAGGTCTGTTGTATTCATAAACGGCATTCTGGCCGTATTTTACAGACATTGTCGTCGGTATAGTATCACTGAATACAAAATAACCGTTCATCGAAGAACGAAATAAGGAGTTATTTTCATCCGGAAAGTAATCAAACAACACATGTGTCTGATCCAGCCCGATATGTGAGTTCAGAAAATGGAAACTGTTTTGTATCATCTGATGCGGATTGCCGTTGCCGGTCAGGGACTCCCTTAAATTATTGTAGGAGTATGCATATGTTTCACTGTTGTAAGTCGCGATATTCGTATCCCCTTCATAGACATACGTCTCCTCGCTGACTTCCGTTTCAAAATTGTCATTTAAAAACAGCATATTATTTACCGAATCCGGACTGAATACATTATATAAAAAGTTCTCCACCGGCATATCTCCCGGTTCCGTCGGGCCGTATATCGCCGTTTTATTATTGGAAGTCTGCTGGTTGGTAATGACACCTGAATATTCTTCAAACAGATGGTCATGCGCAGACAAGAGTGATTTCAAATATGAACTTTCAAGATTCGTCGTTGCGATCGCAACTCTGTCCAGATCTTCATTAATCAAATAAAAAGTCACGTGCTCATCGACCAGGTCGACGATAATACGGTTATAACTGTAATCCGGATAGTCGCCTTCATAAGTGAAATCCAGCACTTTGAACAATGACTTGGTCGGCATATCAGATGCATAATCGACGATCAGGAATTCTTCCCCGTTGTCTTCATCGATACTCGGCGTCAGTCTGCTTATGCTGTTATAGACATTGATATCCGTGATTTCAGTACCGTCTATATATTCACGTATACCGACGACAGCTTCTTCTTCTATCGTTCCCTGTATATCCGTATCATCGACCCACACGAGCTGATACGCACGCATGATTGAATTGAAGGATACAGGTTCACCCGGACCGATATTCGATGTTCTTTCAATATCTGTATCTATTTCGGAGAATTCCGGCTGATAGCTCCAGACCGTTATCGTCAGCACCGCACTCGTCACTACAAGAAGGAAGAGGGCGACTGATTTGATATTCTCTTTATTCATCCCAATCATCCTCCCCGAGTGTTTCACAAGGCAGGTTGATGAATACTGTCGTTCCTTCTCCTTCTAAGCTGTTTGCCCATATACGGCCGTTATGTGCCTCGACAATTTCTTTGGAGATCGCAAGTCCAAGACCTGTACCTCCTTTTTTACGCGCACGGGCCTTGTCCACACGATAGAAACGTTCGAATATACGGTCGACTTTGTTACCCGGTATACCCATGCCGTTATCCTTGATGCGGATGGTCATGCGGTTATAAAGTGAATTCTGCTTCACATGGAATTCAACACGTTTATTTTCCGTGTTGGAATATTTGATGGCATTTGAAATGACATTATCGAGCACCTGGCTCATCTTATCCATGCCGATTTCGGAGAAAATGGCTGTGTCAGGTATATTTCGAATAAACTCCACTTCGCCTTTATGCGTCATTTCAAAGCGGTCGATGATTCTGTTTAAAAACAGATTGAAGTCGACAATCTCTTTATTTATCTCCTCGGCTGCATTATCCATTCTTGAAAGCTGCAGCAGATCCTCAACCAGACGGATCATGCGGTCTGTTTCATCCCGCGTCACGCTTAGGAAACGCGGCGCCAGTGTCGTATTCTCCCATGCGCCTTCCTGCAGCGCTTCGATATAACTGCGCATCGAAGTGAGCGGCGTACGCAGTTCATGTGATACGTTCGCAACGAACTCGCGGCGTTCGCTGTCAATTTTCTCCTGTTCCGTCACATCATGAAGCACAGCGATATAGCCGTTCATAAATCCTGTATCTTTGAATATCGTCGAGAAATTCACCCGAATGGCAGCTTCGTAGTCAGCATCCGTAAATAGCAGCTGGCTTTCATTGATTTCCTGGATATCCTCCAGAGACATCTCGCCGTCCAGCTGTAATATTTCAAGCATGTTTTTACCGTGAACATTCGTATCTTTCGTAATGTCCAGCATATCAAGCGCCATATCGTTCACAACCGTGATGCGGCCTTTACGGTCTGTTGCGATGACACCTTCGGACATGTTTGTGATGACAGAATCCAGACGTTTTCTCTCACTCTCGGTATTTGCCTGAGCTTCCTGCACACGTTTCGATAAAATATTGAAGGAGCCGGCAAGTTCGCCGATTTCATCGTTGCTGTATATTTTAACCCTCGAAGTATAGTCACCTTCAGACATCTGGAGGGCCTGGTTTCTCATATCCGTAATCGGCTTGGTGATGGTCCGCGCAATAAAGATCCCGAGGATGCTGGTGATGATCAGTGAAATGATCGTCGCTATGATGAAAGTGTTGTTGATCGCTTCCAGCTGCTGATAGACCGTTTCAATATTCGAGGCAACATAAATAGCACCCAGCACCTGTTCTTCATTGACTACCGGGTGATTGAGCAGCCATGTGCGCTGATTATCCTGATTGACGTTAACGAATATCTCTTCATTCCTCGAACCTGTCGTGATGGTTTCCTCGGTTAAAGGCTGATTGATGCGTGAACCGATACTCGGTTCATTTGAAATACGGCTCGTTCCGATCAAAATATTGTCGGTATTCACAAAACGTATCTCTTCAATTTCAGGACGGTTTCCGAACTCACTCAGTAAACTTTGAACTTCCTCATTCATGCCTTCCTGGTCATCGGCATACTCTGTATGTAGTTCTTTAATCCGGGTATCGATCAGATCCACCTGAGTTTCAATATTATCCTGGAAGTTCTCGGTGAGTTCACGTTCAAGCGTGTTTGTAAAATATAAGCCTATAATCTGCATCCCAATGACAATCAGGAGCACATATATAATAACTAATTTAATATGCAAGGATTGCAGATTTCTTAAAAACTGCCTCATATATAAAATGCCCCTTTATTCGTCGTCCTGGATGAAATACCCCACACCACGACGTGTCATTAAATATTCGGGATGAGAAGGATCATCTTCGATCTTCTCCCTTAGGCGCCGTACAGTGACATCCACCGTACGTACATCACCGAAATAGTCATAACCCCATACTGTCTCAAGCAGATGTTCACGTGTCATCACTTGTGATATATGTTTGGTCAAATAGTGAAATAGTTCGAATTCCCTGTGTGTGAGATCTATGCTCTCGCCATTCTTTTTAATCGCATAGGAATCCGGTATGATCGTGATGTTCTTTATTTGTATATTATTATTTTCCGGTTCTTCTTCCTGTTTCGCCTGGGTAGTATTGCGGCGAAGATTCGCTTTTACTCTGGCGATCAGTTCTCTGGTAGAGAATGGTTTCGTTACATAGTCGTCCGCTCCCAGTTCCAGTCCAAGCACCTTATCGATCTCTGAATCTTTGGCTGTGAGCATGATGATAGGCATGTCATGCTTCTTTCTGACTTCACGGCATACTTCCATACCGTCCATTCCCGGAAGCATGATATCCAGCAGCACTATATCCGGCACAACTTCCAGTATGAGTTCCAAAGCGTCGTTGCCATCATAAGCACTGTGAACTTCATAACCTTCTTTTTCCAGGTTAAATTCCAATATATCTGCAATCGGTCGTTCATCATCGACTACTACAATTTTTTTAGCCATTATCTTCCCTCACTTTTCTCGTCAATTCTGTATAAATTTCGTCCATATTTATAATCAAATTATATAATAACCCAAGTTTAATGTATCATTTTTAAGCAAAATTATCCATTATCCTACAGTTTCGACACTACAAAAAAGTCACCAACAAAGATGTTGATGACTTTTAGATGACGGTCCTGACGGGAATTGAACCCGCGATCTCCTGCGTGACAGGCAGGCATGTTAACCGCTACACCACAGGACCATAGTTATATTAAATTAAATAAAAAAGTGACCCGTACGGGACTCGAACCCGTGTTACCGCCGTGAAAGGGCGGTGTCTTAACCGCTTGACCAACGGGCCATGTGGGATATGGCACAAGATATAGTATACCATGAGAGTAATTTTAATTTCAACTCATTTATGAAAATTTTTTGTCCTAAATGGGGTTTTTGATGCAGCAGGGTGGCAGGGGAGGTCTTTATTTGAGAAATTCGTGCCGGGCTGGCTGTTGATATCGGCACGAGAGTCTAAATTAGCAGGTTATGGCAGTCTGAAACCCGTCCCAATCAAAAAAACCGCCGCAACCCGAAAGTTGCAGCGGTTTCATCAATTCAAATTCTATCTATGCCCAGAAGTCTTTTAATAAATTTGTCTGGTTGCGGTCGGGACCGACACTGAAGATTGAGACGTTGACGTCACATAATCTTTCAATTTCACGCAAGTAATTCAGAGCATTTTCAGGCAGTTCATCGAGGTGCTTCACACCTGTGATGTCTTCTTTCCAGCCCGGAAGTTCCTTATAAACCGGTTTTGCACGGTTCAATGCACTTAAAGTTGCCGGATATTCTGTAATTTCCTTACCGTCAATTTCGTAGGCGGTACAGATTTTCACCGTATCCAGTCCGCTCAATACGTCGATTGAGTTCAGGGACAGATCAGTGATGCCGCTCGCTCTTCTTGAATGGCGGACGACAACAGAGTCGAACCAGCCGACACGGCGCGGTCTGCCTGTCGTCGTACCGTATTCACGGCCGATTTCACGGATGTGTTCCCCGTTGTCATCAAACAGCTCGGTAGGGAAGGGGCCGTCACCGACACGGGATGTATATGCCTTACAGACGCCGACCACGTTTTTCACATTTGCAGTACCGACGCCGCAGCCGACAGTCACGTTACCTGCAACCGGGTTGCTGGACGTAACGAACGGGTACGTACCATGATCCACATCGAGCATGACACCCTGTGCACCTTCAAATAAAACCTTTTCGCCATTTTGGAATGCGTCGTCCAAAATTTTTGCAGTATCTGTAACATACGGCGCAAGGCGTTTCGCTGCTTCCATGTATGGAATGTAAATATCATCGAATTCAAAGCCTTCGTGATCATATAATGCCTTGAGCGTTTTATTTTTAATTTTCAAGTTTTCATCCAGACGCTTTTTAAATACTTCTTCATCTATTAAATCAGCCATACGGATGCCGATACGTTGGACTTTATCCACATAACACGGACCAATGCCGCGTTTTGTTGTACCGATCTTGTTTTCACCGCGTTCTTCCTCTTCACATTCGTCCTGAGCAAGATGATACGGCAGAACAACTTGAGCTCTGTTGGATATGCGCAGGTTGTCAACATCTATACCACGCTCGATCAGACCATCCAATTCTTTAATGATGGACAGTGGATCGATTACGACACCGTTACCCACCAGGGACAGTTTATCTTTATAGAAAATTCCTGATGGTACCAGATGCAATTTATAAGTCTCGCCGCCAAACTGAATCGTGTGGCCTGCATTATTTCCACCTGAAAAACGTGCGATGATATTCGCATCTTCCGATAAGAAATCCGTTATTTTACCTTTGCCTTCGTCTCCCCACTGCGTTCCAACTACTACTGTACCAGACATTTAAGAGCCTCCAATTTATTCAATAGAAATACCGTCTACATTTTACCAATATACCAAATAATATGCAACAAAAAATACGAACGTTTTTATATACACTATATAAAAACATTCGTAAATTTAGTTCGGAGGGATGTATCCATCCCCAAAATCTCTATTATCCTGGTCAAAAAAGGTACTATAAGACTTATTGAATATTAAATTAACCGTACCTGTCGGACCGTTACGGTGCTTGGCCAGAATGATTTCAATTTCATCCTGTTCCTTCTGTGCGCCTGCACTTTCTTCCTCGCCGTCGCCCCGGGTATAGTAGTCTTCTCTGTATAGGAATGCGACAATATCCGCATCCTGTTCAATCGAACCCGATTCACGCAGGTCACTCATCATCGGACGCTTGTCCTGACGTGATTCCACACTTCTTGATAACTGTGACAGGGCGATGACCGGGCAGTGCATTTCACGCGCCAATGATTTCAGCATACGTGAAATTTCCGATACTTCCTGCTGACGGTTGTCGCTGCTGCGTGTACCGGAACCTTGAATGAGCTGGAGATAGTCGATGATGACCATATCCAGACCGTGTTCCTGTTTCAGTCTCATACATTTAGAGCGGATATCACTGACACGGATACCCGGGCTGTCATCGATGAATATTTTAGAGTCTGCAAGCTGACCGATTGCGGTCGTGAAATTATCCCAGTCCTGATGTTCAAGGTTACCTTGTCTCAGCTTGGTGGCATCAATCATCCCTTTGGAAGAGATCATTCTTGTGACAAGCTGGTCGGCACCCATCTCCAGTGAGAAAATTGCGACCGTATACTTGTCCTGGGACGTCCCCACGTGACCTGCAATATTCAGTGCAAATGCCGTCTTACCCATGGAAGGGCGGGCTGCAAGAATGATCAGATCGTTGCGGTTGAACCCGGAAGTCATGAAGTCAAGGTCTCTGTAGCCCGTCGGGATACCGGTCGTCATCGATTTCTGGCCGGCTCTTTCCTCGACCTGCTCGTACACTTCATGGACGACGGATTTCATCGACTTGAACCCTTCATTCCGGCGTGCTTCTGAAATGGACATGATTTTGGATTCGGCTTCATTCAAAATATCTTCGATTTCAAATTCTTCGGAAAAACCGTCCGTCGCAATTTCACTTACTGTTTCAATCAGTCTTCTGCGCAGTGAATATTTGGCGACGATATTGCTGTAGAACGTCCAGTTCAAGCTCGTCGGCACAAACTCTGACAGTTCACCCAAATATCTCGGTCCGCCGATAACGTTCAGCTGATCCATCGTGCGCAGCTGATTGGTCAGCGTCACGAGGTCGATATGTGTCCGCTCTTCACTGAGCAGCGCCATCGCATGAAAAATCTGCTGGTGTTCATTACGGTAGAAATCTTCGGGATCCAGTATTTCATAGATCGATATAAAAATTTCGGGATTGACTAAGATCGCACCCAATACCGATTGTTCTGCTTCAACATCATGCGGCATCTGGTTATTGCCATTCATAATCAATCCTTCCCTTCAATATGCATCATTTATTTTTCTGCTACATGAACTTTTATTTCAGCAGTTACTTTCGGATGAAGTTTTGCATTTATCTTATGGTAGCCAAGACTCTTCAAAGGCTGTTCCATATCAAGTTTTCTCTTGTCGATTTTAAGGTCGTGCTGCTTGCTGAAGGCTTCGACCACCTGTTTTGAACTGATTGAGCCGAATAAACGTCCGCCTTCACCGGATTTGGTTTTTATTTCAACTTCTTTGGACTCAAGTTCTTTTTTCAGCAATTGGGCATCGACCAATTCCTGTTCTTTTTCTTCTGCAACCTGTTCGTTGTGCTCTTTCAATTTCTGAAGGTTGCCGGGTGTCGCTTCCTCTGCAAGTCCTTTTTTAATCAAAAAGTTCTGTGCATAACCGGTCGCAACATTTTTAACTTCACCTTTTTTACCCTGATTCTTAACATCATTTAGGAAAATTACTTTCATTATTCTTCACTCCTGTTTTTTAAAGCTTCATCAATTACTTCATTCAAATCTTCATATGCCTCATCGATCGAGCGGTCTTTTATGAGAGTTGCCGCATTTGTCAGATGACCGCCGCCGCCAAGCTGTTCCATAATGATCTGGACGTTTATTTCACCGAATGACCGGGCGGAAATGCCGACCGAATCGTCTTCACGGTAAGCCATGACAAACGACGCTTTGACACCTTCAATCTGCAGCAGCTGATCTGCCGCCTGGGCAACCGTCACCGGATGGTAGCTCATTGTTTCATCCGATTTGACGATTGCTATGCCGTTCTCTGAAATCTCTGCGGATTTGATTAAATCACTGCGTGCGATGAACGTATCGATATCATCCTTCAGGAATGTCTGGGCAAGCACCGGATCAGCACCGTGGCTTCTCAGGAAGCTTGCGGCGTCAAACGTTCTCGATCCTGTACGCAATGTGTAGTTTCTCGTATCAACGATGATCCCTGTCAGCATGACCGTCGCTTCGATACGTGACAATCTCTTCTCGACATTTTGATACTCGATCAGCTCGGCAACAAGCTCACTGGCACTTGATGCATAAGGTTCCATATAGACGAGCAGAGGATTCGAGATGATTTCATCACCGCGTCTGTGGTGGTCGATCACAACTTTACGCGTCGACTTGTTCAGAATGTCTTCATCCAGCACCATGCCCGGACGGTGGGTATCTACAACGACGATGGTCGTCTTCGGATTCATCAGATCCCATGCATCTTCACTTGTCACAAAACGTTCCATCAGCTCTTCACGTTCGGTGATTTCATTCATCACCCTCTGCATCGTATCATCGATATCCTCATCATTTAAAATGATGTGTGCCTGGATGCCGTTCATCGAAGCAAGCCTTGCGACACCAAGTGATGCACCGATTGAGTCCATATCCGGACGTTTATGACCCATGATCAGCACATTGTCGCCTTCGAGCAGAATATCTCTGAGCGCATGTGCAACAACCCGTGCTTTGACCCGTGTCCGTTTTTCCATAGGATCCGTCTTACCGCCGTAAAACCTGGCATTGCCGTTTGCAGCTTTGATTGCCACCTGGTCACCGCCGCGGCCAAGCGCGAGGTCAAGAGATGACTGGGCAAGTTCACCGATTTCGATATATTCGTTGGTCCCTTCACCGATACCGATGCTGAGCGTAATCTGTACGCCGATTTCCTGGGAACGGTCCCGCACTTCATCCAGCAGATTGAACCTTGTATCTTCAATATCATTCAATATTTTCGAGTTTAGGACGATGATGAAACGATCCTGTGAAAAACGTCTGATATAGACGTTATGACGGTTGGCCCAGTCATTGATCGTATTCGTGATCGTGTTGTTCAGCTCACTCTTTAAAGCTTCACTCATGTTTTGTGTGACATCGTCATAGTTATCGAGGAATAAAATTCCGATGACCGGTGTCTTTTCTTCAACACGCTTCTGTAGCTGACGTTCTTTTGTAATATCAAGCAGATGAAGCGCCTTGTGCTCTTCTTCCCAAAAGATACGATAATTTTTATCTTGGTACGTGGACTCGATGACTTTCATATTGTTCGCCTTGAGCGACGTCATGATATTGGAGAACACTTTGTTGATCGGTTCCCCGATACTGTCATCCGTCAATACATTTAAAATCTGCGGATTCATATAATCAATTTCATCTTCATCGTTCAATAAAATCAAGCCTGCAGGAAGCTCATCCACAGCATATTTTCTCGAGCCGGCTATCCCATATACAATTTTTCTTGATCGTTCCTCACTGCTTGTAATTGAACGCATCAGGTACAAAAACAGAGCCAGCATTAAAATGATGCTGAATAATAACACGATAAGGCCTAATCGCACGTGATTGGCCATGACAAAGATATTCAACACTAATACATGGAATGCAGCAATTCCAAACGGGATATAAATTAGTTTTTTATCGATAATGTTGAACATCTGATTCACTTCCTTTTTAGTTTCATCAACAGTCTGAATCTGAATACCATTTCAAGCAGTCCGATTACGAGTGTCAATGGTCTGATGATTGCCAGCGGAATCAATATGATGACTGATAAAACTTTGTTCACCTTTTTTTCCAGAAGGAAGAAATAGGAGAAGCTCAGCCCGTGGAGGAATACTGCCCATTCCACTAAAACATATGAGTTGCTGATAATCGTACCGTATGTGTCTTCAGTTGTAGTAAAGAGCGAAACGATATACAGAATGAAAAATAAATATAATATGAATCGCGGGAACGCCCATTCGCTGAACGACATGTATGACCATGCCGGAAGTTCTTTATTTTGTAATAACAATCTTAACATCAATACAGTATATAGAATAACAAAAAATGAGATGACTGTAATATATGC
This sequence comes from Lacicoccus kunmingensis DSM 17847, assembly GCF_059568765.1. Classification (NCBI taxonomy): domain Bacteria; kingdom Bacillati; phylum Bacillota; class Bacilli; order Caryophanales; family Salinicoccaceae; genus Lacicoccus; species Lacicoccus kunmingensis. The sequence goes on from NZ_JCANUC010000008.1 coordinate 51,946, forward strand.
CGGCAGCTGCGCGAACATCTGGGTAAGCGCTGCACTGAACATTTCAGCATCTACAAATCCGACGTTCAGTCCGCCCATATTTTCAATCTGTTCCATATACCAGCTTCTGAATGTTGAAAATGTTTCAGACAGCGGATTGATGACACCCATGAACACGAGCATGTTCAAACCGCCGACGACACTCAGCATCAATGCAAAAGTACCGTAGAACAGGGTCAACTCCTGTGAGAACCCTTTAGCCAGTGTATGATGAATCACTGCAGTCAGTATATATAGTACCACAACCCATATCCATAGAAGAGGGGAGAGGAACAGCAGTGCAGGAAACATGAAACTGATGAATATCAGCCAGAAATGATAGTTCGATTTATGTTTGATTTTAAGCAGGTAATAGACGACGAGCGGCAGAATAACTGCACCGAGTAAAACGCTCAACGATGTGATTGCGATGAACACAAATATGACCAGTATCGCAAGAAATGTTTGACCCAGTGAAACGTTTTGTTTCAAATAAACACCCTTTCCTTTCCAATACGCAATAAAGCTCCTACGTAAAAATAGGAGCATTTAATATTATTATTATACCTTTTTAAGTACTTCCTGACCACCCATATAGGGCTGTAGAACTGCTGGGATTGTGACAGTTCCGTCACTGTTCTGGTAATTTTCCAAAATCGCAGCCATCGTTCTGCCGACAGCAAGTCCGCTGCCGTTTAAAGTATGGAGCAATTCAGGCTTTGAATCTTTGCTGCGCTTGAATTTAATATTCCCGCGTCTCGCCTGGAAGTCTGTCATGTTTGAAACAGAACTGATCTCCTTGTAGTCACTGTAGCTCGGCAGCCACACTTCAACATCATATGTTTTAGAAGCGCCGAAGCCGATATCTCCTGTACATAAAATCACTGTGCGGTATGGAATTTCGAGCAGATCCAAAATGTTCTCAGCGTGTCCGGTCATCTCATCAAGCGCCGCCCATGAATCCTCCGGACGCTCCATGCGTACCATTTCGACTTTGTTGAACTGGTGCAGACGGATCAGACCTCTTGTATCCCGGCCTGCAGAACCCGCTTCACTTCTGAAACATGCCGTCTGGGCCGTAAATTTGACCGGCAGCATATCATCCGTCAGGGTCTCATCTTTATAATAATTCGTCAGCGTCACTTCAGAAGTCGGGATGGTGTACATGTCCATCCCTTCAATTTTGAACAGGTCCTCTTCGAACTTCGGCAGCTGGCCGGTTGAGTACATCGCCTCCGCACGGACAATCTGCGGCGTCATCATCTCACGGTAGCTGTTTTTATTATGCACATCCAGCATGAAGTTCATCAGCGCGCGCTCAAGACGTGCACCGTCACCCGTCTGATAAACATAGCGTGCGCCGGATACTTTCGCAGCACGTTCAAAATCAGCCAGCTCAAGCGCTTCTAAAATATCCCAATGGCCTTTCGGTTCGAAATCCAACGTCCTGATTTCTCCGGTTCTGCGGACTTCGACGTTTTCAGTATCATCCGCACCTTCAGGGACATCTTCATGGATCAGGTTCGGAATACCGCTCATCTCATCATGGAATTTTTCTTTGACTTCGTTCAGGCGGGCATCAATCTGCTTGATCTCTTCACCGACATCACGCATTTCCTTGATGACATCCTCTGCATCTTCCTTGTTCTTTTTCTTCTGTGCGATTTCACCGGAAACTTTGTTTCTCCGGCTCTTCAGCTCTTCGGTCTGTTTGATCAGATCACGACGTTCCTGATCCAGATTCAAAATCTCATCAATGACCGCCGGATCCATGCCGCGCTTCGTAACTTTTTCCTTCACCAAATCCGTTTCCTGTCTAATCATTTTTATATCCAACATATTCTCAAACCTCCATGTTTTTATTTTTTAGAAAATAAAAAACCACATCCCTTGTTGAAGGGACGTGGTTTTGATTACGCGTTGCCACCCTAAATTAGCGCCGGTTTCCGGCACTATCTCATTTACATAACGACATTTTTACATGCCGGCTACTTTTTATACGAAGGATAGAAATTCACATTATCTGCCGACCATTCACACCGACCATGGTCTCTCTGAAATTAGATGATGCTACTGCTTCCCTCAAAGTAGTGATTATTAAACTGACTTGGTGTCATTTTATAACGCGATTATAAAAAATGCAAGTTTTATGAGGCGGGTGGGAGGGGATGGAGTACCCGGTTGACATGAAATCCTTAACCGGCTGACGGTCGTGCCATAATCAGGATGCAGATGCGAAAAATGACACGACCCCCTCCTATAATCGAGTTTCGTGCCATTTTCATGAGATTTATGACATCAAAAGTCCTGAAGTGCTGCGTTCATGTCACTGATTAATTCTCCAGAGGGCATAACAAGCTATAAAATAAAGATCATATCTCTGCCTAAAACTTCAGTCCCGGTCTCTCATACAGCAGCTTGCCATCCGCAATCACTTTGTATGCGTGGTTGACGCCGTAGTGATAGGGAATGTACTCATGATTCGGCGCATCCCAAATCACGATATTCGCATCATCACCCGCTTCAAGCGTACCACGGTCTGCCGCATCAATCGCATGCGCCGCATTGACAGTCACCGCGTTCCAGATTTCGTTCGGCGTCATCTTCAGCTTCAATGCTGCAATCGCCATAATCATCTGCAGATTATCGGTGACACAACTGCCCGGATTATAGTCGGTGGCCAGACTCACAGCACCGCCGCCCTCAATCATGCCGCGGGCATCGGCAAATTCATTTTTGCCCAAATAAAACGTCGTCCCCGGCAATAATACCGCCACTGTATCCGAATCAGCCAGCTGCTTTTTGCCTTCCTCACTTGCTGCCACCAGATGATCGGCACTGACCGCTTTTTGTTCAATCGCAAGTTCGAGTCCGCCGAGCGGATCGATTTCATCCGCATGAATCTTTACGCGAAAACCTTTCTCACGTGCCGCTTCCATGTATTTCCTGGATTCCTCGACTGAAAATACACCTGTCTCAGTGAAGACATCCGCAAAATCCGCATATTCTTTGGCATCATCCAGCAGCTCGATCATCTCTTCCATAAATTCACCGGACTCACGACCTTTAGGAATCGCATGCGGGCCGAGATAAGTATGACGCATCGTAATCGGAAATTTTTCTTCCAGTGCCTTCGACATTTTCAGCTGTTTCAGTTCATTTTCCTTATCCAGTCCATAGCCGCTCTTACTTTCAACAGTCAAAACACCGTGCTGGATCATCCGTGTAATGTTCACTGACGCTTTTTCAAGCAGCTCGTCAAACGCGGCCTTTCTTGTCTGTTCCACAGTATTTAAAATGCCGCCGCCCTGTTCCAAAATCTTCAAGTAGTCGACTCCCTGGCGCTTCAACGACATTTCATGTTCGCGCGATCCGCCGTGCACCACATGCGTGTGCGGCTCAACGAGGGCAGGGGAGGCAATCTTGCCTTCTGCATCAATCACTTCAGATGCTTCGTACTCATCCGTCTTTTCACCTGCATAGACGACCTTGCCGTCCTTCACAACAATCACAGCATCATCGACAATCTTCAGTTCATCCATCTCTTTGCCTTTTAAAGGCTTATCCGACTTCTTAGGCAATATTAAAGATTTTATATTTTTAATCATCACATCATTCATTATTCATTCTCCTCCAGCATTGGAATATTTACGCCGCGTTCTTTCGCTGTATCAACTGCGATTTCATATCCGGCATCCGCATGACGCGCAACGCCCATGCCCGGATCCGACGTCAGCACACGTTTCAGACGGCGGGCTGCATTTTCAGTCCCGTCAGCAACAACGACCATACCGGCATGCAGTGAATAACCCATACCGACACCGCCGCCGTGATGCACACTGATCCATGAACCGCCGGCTGCGGTATTGACGAGAGCATTTAAAATCGCCCAGTCACCGACTGCGTCACTGCCGTCCTTCATGCTTTCCGTTTCACGGTTCGGGCTCGCAACGGAACCGGAATCCAGATGATCACGTCCGATGACGACCGGCGCTGAAATCTCACCGCTCGCAACGAGTTCATTCAGAGCGATCCCCATCTTCGCGCGCTCACCGTAACCGAGCCAGGCGATACGGGACGGCAGCCCCTGGAATGCAATCTTCTCACTCGCCATATCCAGCCAGCGCAATAACTTTTCGTTCTCGGGAAACAGTTCCCGCATCTTTTTATCGGCCACTTCAATATCCTTCGGATCTCCGCTCAGTGCTGCAAAGCGGAATGGTCCCATCCCTTCACAAAATAAAGGTCTGATATACGCCGGAACGAACCCCGGAAAATCAAAAGCATTTTCTACTCCTTCATCGAAAGCAACCTGGCGGATATTATTACCATAGTCGAAGACGACGGCACCGGCATCTTTAAATTCAAGCATCGCATCCACATGCTTCGCCATTGAAGCAGACGACAGTTTGACGTACTCCACCGGATTCGCTTCGCGCAGTTCAGCAGCAGCCTCCAGTGAATAACCTTCCGGTACATAACCGTTCAGCGGGTCATGGGCGGACGTCTGGTCTGTGACGATATTGATTTTAAGATCACTCTCAAGAATTTCAGGCAGGACTTTCGCCGCATTGCCAAGCAGTCCGATGGATAACGCTTTACCTGCATCCCGTGCCTCTTCAGCCATCTGTTTCGCTTCATCGAGAGAATAAGCCTTTACATCCAGATACTTCGTTTCCAGACGTTTATCTATCCGTGATTCATCCACTTCCACACAGATTGCGACACCTTCGTTCATCGTCACAGCTAATGGCTGAGCGCCGCCCATGCCGCCGAGCCCTGCCGTCAGAGTTATCGTTCCCTTAAGCGACCCGTCATAATTCTGGTTGGCAAGTTCCGCAAACGTTTCATAAGTCCCCTGGACAATTCCCTGTGAGCCGATATAGATCCATGAACCCGCAGTCATCTGGCCGTACATCATCAAGCCTTTTTTATCGAGTTCGTTGAAATGCTCCCAGTTTGCCCACTTCGGTACGAGAACCGAGTTCGATAATAAAACCCTCGGCGCTTCATCATGCGTCTTAAAAACCGCCACCGGCTTGCCCGACTGAATCAGCATTGTTTCATCTTTTTCCAGTTTACGCAGCGTATTTTCAATCGCTTCAAACGATTCCCAGTTACGCGCCGCCTTGCCGATCCCCCCGTATACGACAAGGTCTTCAGGACGTTCTGCCACTTCCGGGTCCAGGTTGTTATACAGCATCCTTAAAGCCGCTTCCTGTTCCCATCCTTTACACTCGATTTCCAAACCTTTTTTTGCAGTTATTTTTCTTGACATAATTACACCCCTTATTTAATTGCACTCAGTGCGAAACTCAAATTTTCAATATCCTTGCTGAAGTTGCGGTCTTTATTAATAAAATCCGCCACCATTCTGTATTCTTCAAATTTCTCCCGTGTTTTCGGCGACAGCTTTTCTTTCCCCTTCAGTTCAACTGCAGTCAGTGCAATCAACAGCTCGACCGCCAGCACATTTCTCATATTGCCGATGATATCCCTCGCATGCCTCGCACCGATGGTCCCCATGGATACATGATCTTCCTGGTTCGCTGAAGACGGTATCGAATCGACGCTCGCAGGGTGGGCGAGGGTTTTATTTTCAGAAACGAGACTTGCAGCAGCATACTGCAGAATCATCGCGCCGGACTGCAGACCTTCTTCCGGGCTTAAAAACGCCGGCAAGTCCCCATTCAATGCCGGATTTACAAGACGCTCGATGCGGCGTTCTGAGATATTGGCAATCTCTGCTGCACCGATTTTAAGCAGATCCATTGCAATCGCAATGGGCTGGCCGTGGAAATTCCCTCCTGAAAATACTTCTTCCTCGCTGAATATGAGCGGATTGTCATTCGCCGCATTCATCTCGATTTCAAGCTTGTCCTTTACATACACCAATGTCTGAAACGAGGCGCCGTGAACCTGCGGAATGCAGCGGATGGAGTAGGCATCCTGCACGCGCACTTCCCCCTGATGCGTAGTGAGTTCAGACCCCTCCAGATACTCAAGCATTTTCCCGGCCACGTAAATCTGTTCTTCATATCCTCTTGAAGCATGGATGTTGGGGTTATATGCATCCGTAATACTGTTAAGCGCCTGGTGGGTGAGGGAAGCTATCCACAGCGACGCTTCCATCAGACTTTCCGCTTCAATATAGTTTAGCACCCCCTGTGCGGTCATCGGCTGCGTGCCATTGATCAGAGCAAGCCCTTCTTTTGCCTGGAGCACGAGCGGTTCAATCCCGAGTGCATCCAGCACTTCGGCTGTCTCTTTCAATTCCCCTTCGTAATAAACTTCTCCTTCTCCCATCAATGTAATCGCAATATGCGACAGCGGGGCGAGGTCCCCCGACGCCCCGAGCGAACCTTGTTCAGGCACTTTCGGTATGATTTTGTAATTGATATATTTCTTCAACTGGTCTGCAAGTTCCGTCGTCACACCGGAATGACCTTTGACCAGCGTATTTAGTCGGAGAATCATCATCACCAGCACCGCATTCTCTGAAAATGGCTTTCCAATGCCGCAGCAGTGGGAACGGATCAGATTCGCCTGCAGATCAATCGTCTTTTCTGTCGAAATCAACACATCGCAAAATAACCCGAAACCAGTCGTAATACCGTAAACCGTCTTGCCTTCTTCGATGATATTTTCAACAATTTTCCGTGATGCTTTCAATTTTTCATAGGCTGCATCCGTGATTTCCACTGTCGATTCACTATTTCCCAGGAAATCTTTTATGGATTCAATGGACAGATTTTCCCCTGTTAATTTTAAAATTGACATGCGTTTTTCCTCCTTTTTCCATTAAAAAAAGACACAGTTACACGAAGTAACAATGTCTCTATTAACTGATATCTATGACAATTATATTTTATATGTGATTGATACCGAGACCGAGTGTCTCGTGTTCCTTGCCTTTGATCGGCGCACCGATCGTTCCGTAAAAACAGACTGCGAGCCATTCACCTTCGCGCTCATCCCCATATGGATTGCCTCTCACTACCGAGAATGACAGCCCGACTGTACGCATAATATCACCGACACTCAACTTGCCCCTGGTCACGCCTTCCGCCGCTTCAACAATCGCATGGTATAGGGCGTGCGTTTCACGGTATGTATCCGGATGGATGAGGTCACCGCGTTTTGCGGCCGTTTCCACTGAAGAAATGACTTTCTTCAAATCCATGGATCCCACTTTACCTGTGACCACTTTATAAGATTCAAACTGCGGACAGATGCCGAGTGCTGTTTCTTTATCTGTCAGAGCAACGAGTGTGGCAAATTTGCCGAACGCATTGTCCTTATTTGATGAATGTTCATTTGCCATTGGTCCGTCTACCTCTTTTATCTTCTGTTAACTAATGTCTACTCTTAATTATAGCGCTTTCATGAAAAGATTTCAATCCACTGTAAAGGGATAAAAAAGAAGAACGATATCAAATACCGTTCTTCTGGAAATACATTTATTATGTGCGTGATTTTTTAATCCAGCCCTGGCTGTATGAGAATAATAGAATCGCAATTGTGATGAGTAATGTAATGACGACGAAAAGCCAGTGTTGACCGCTCGCTATAAACAACGGCCCAAAAGTGATCAACGCGATTTCAACCGGTGCAATCGGCACATAGGCGAGCCCAAAATCATCCAGTGTTTCACTTTCCTGCCTTGGATCGGCCACTCTGATGAGGGCGATGGCCATCGCCACGGCACCTGTAATCCAGCCGAATGTGAATATTCCTTTTTCAAACCAGTTTTCCTGGAAGTAGTAACCGGACAGGAAACGGTAGAATGAATACGCCAGAACGATACCAAAAATCATCAGAATGATGAATGGCACCATATTTTGTGCGACAACGGTCAAGTTGATCGATGCGATACCGAAAGCAACCAGATAATCTGTTGCGCCGCCGCTGATTTTAGAAAATATTTCTTTATCAAGATATTTATCGGCACCGAATGCTTCTATCGCCAGCCTGATGAGCAAAGCAACGATAAAGGCGAGGGAGAATGCAGGAATTGCAACATTCGGCATCAGCTCTTCACCAAGTACGCTTAAGTAATAACCGATGCCTGTCGCAATCACGATAAACATGACATGATAAATTAATGGATCGATGACAATTGATGAAACTTTGCCTTCACCCATTGAATCCCATTCACTGTCGGGTAAAAGGCCGGAGCGTAAACCATGAGGCAGCTGCTTAAAGTCCTGTATATAGTTTGCCTGACCTTTGGCTGCCGCACGTTTGATCAGGACAAGTCCGATACTGATAGCCGTCAGTGCTCCGACGGTCGCTGAAGTCATTGCGATCGAGGTCGCTTCTTCAAAGCCCTGCTGGGCAAACGCATCACCGACTGCCGCTGCTGTACCGTGTCCGCCGACAAAGCCGGCTGCCAGCAGAAGACCGAAACCATTATGTAAATCAGAGAAAAAAGGTGCCAGAAAGACAAGTGCGAATAACAGGCCGAGACCATAGAACAATAACATGATCGTCTGTGAGTATGACCACAATCCGCCGACTTTCCCGATAACTTCCTTCACTTTAAATTTGCCTGTGGAGAATGGCAGCGCCGCAAAAACAAATGCGATCAACAAGCCCGGATAAGAGCCGATCAACTCTGTAAAAGGTAAAATATCAAGCGCATAGGGTCCCAAAATCAACCCTAAAATCCCAGCGATGATACTGGCAGGCATAAACGTCCTTTGAATAAAAACAATTTTCGCCCTCAAGAGAACACCCATAAGCAGCAGCCCTGAGATGATGGAGAAGTCGATTAAAACATCCCAAATAGTAAATTCCATATAAATCCTCCCTTATTTTCCTTATATTAATCAGATAAAACGTATCAAACAAACAGATTTTTTAAAAGTATTGAACCGTACAAATGAGCATATTTTCCCGACCAAATAAATATCAGGACGTTAATGGTTAATTAACGCCCTGAAGTGTTATTTATTCTTCCGGATGATCTTCATCGTCGAGCGGTGCTTCGACTTCATCATTCAACTCGTGATCATCTTCATCGAGTCTTTCTTCCATTTCGCCCTCAATCTGTTTTTCTATCTTTTCATCGTCATCAAGGGTCAGGTCCTCTTCTTCAAGTTCTTCTTTCACTTTGGCGACTGTCGCGACATTCTGCTCATCCGCTAAACGGATCAGACGCACACCCTGTGTATTACGTCCAGTCACAGAAACTTCTTCCATGATCAGTCGGATGATGACACCGTAGTCCGTAACAATCATCAGATCTTCATCGCCGTTGACAGAGCCGATATACACCAGATCACCGATACGGTCATTCAGGTTTGCAGTCTTCACACCCATACCGCCGCGGTTTGCACTGCGGTATTCTGACTCCACAGTCCGTTTGCCGTAACCGTTTGAAGTGACGACCAGTATCTCCTGATCTTCGCTCAGTACATCAAGGCCGATGACTTCATCGTCGCCGCGCAGTCTGATACCGCGGACACCGGCAGCTGTTCTGCCCATATTTCTGATCTGAGTTTCCTCAAAACGGATGAGTGAACCTTTCTGTGTACCCAAAATGATTTCTTTGGAGCCGTCTGTCAATCTGACTGCAAGCAATTCATCATCTTCTTTGAATGTGATCGCAATTTTACCGTTTTTGTTGATACGGTCGAAATTATCCAGCGAAGAACGTTTGACAATCCCTTTTTTCGTTGCAAAGACAAGATGCATACCTTCTGTATCTTTATCCTTCACACCGATGATGGTACTGATTTTTTCATCCTTATCAATTTCGAGCATATTGACGATCGGCATACCTTTCGATTGACGTGACATCTCAGGGATTTCATAACCTTTCAGCCTGTATACACGGCCTTTATTCGTAAAGAACAGAATATAGTCGTGGGTACTCATCGCCACAAGCTGGCTGACGAAATCATCTTCGACGGTATTCATGCCCTGTATGCCGCGGCCGCCGCGGTGCTGTGCACGATATGTCGATGACGGCAGACGTTTGATGTAACTGTTATGACTCAGTGTGACAACAATCTGCTCTTCAGGAATCAGATCTTCATCTTCAATATCAAACATATTGCCGATTGTGATCTCCGTACGTCGCTCATCACCGAAACGGTCTCTGATTTCTATCAGTTCCTCACGGATGATGTCCAGAAGACGTTCTTCACTTGCAAGAATCGCTTTCAATTCTTCGATCGTCTTCATAATTTCTGTATATTCCGATTCAATCTTATCCCGTTCAAGTCCTGTCAGGCGGCGCAGTCTCATATCCAAAATCGCCTGAGCCTGGCGGTCGGACAGTTCGAATTTCGTCATCAGCCCGTTTTTCGCCTCTTCATCATTGGAGGAGCCGCGGATCAATGAAATGATTTCATCAATATGATCTAAAGCAGTGCGCAGACCTTCCAAAATATGCGCACGGTCCTGGGCACGTTTTAGATCGAACTCTGTGCGGCGTCTGACGACCACTTTCTGGTGATCCAGATAGTGGACGAGTGCTTCTTTCAAGCCGAGGGTGACCGGTTCACCATTCACAAGCGCCAGCATATTGACGCCGAATGATGTCTGAAGCGGTGTCTGTTTATAAAGGTTGTTCAAAATGACATTCGCATTTTTGTCTTTACGGATTTCTATGATGATTTTGACGCCTTCTTTTAAGCTCGTTTCATCTCTGAGATCCGTAATGCCTTCAATCTTCTTATCTCTCGCAAGCTCGGCGATTTTCTCGACCAGTCTTGCTTTGTTGACCTGATACGGTATTTCCGACACGACAATGCGTTCTTTGCCGTTTTTCATCATTTCAATTTCACATCTTGCGCGCATCATGACCGAACCGCGGCCGGTTTCATATGCACGGCGGATGCCGCTTTTGCCGACGATGAGCCCTGCAGTAGGGAAGTCCGGTCCCTGCACATGTTCCATCAGTTCTGCCAATGTCACTTCGTCATTTCTTGAAATTTCAAGCACTGCATTAATGATTTCAATCAGATTGTGCGGCGGAATATTTGTAGCCATACCGACAGCGATACCGCTTGTACCGTTGACAAGCAGGTTCGGGAAACGGGCCGGCAGCACAGCAGGTTCTCTCTCGTTGCCGTCGTAATTGTCGATATAGTCAATTGTATCCTTATTGATATCCCGCATCAGTTCAGCGGAAATTTTGCTCATTTTCGCTTCTGTATAACGCATTGCCGCAGCACCGTCGCCGTCCATCGAACCAAAGTTACCCTGACCGTCCACGAGGGGATAGCGGTAACTGAAGTCCTGGGCCATGCGGACCATCGCTTCATAGATTGATGAGTCACCGTGCGGGTGATATTTACCCATTACATCACCGACGATACGCGCTGATTTCTTATAAGGTTTATCAGCGGTCATACCGTTGTCGTACATTCCGTAAAGAATACGGCGGTGTACAGGTTTCATACCGTCTCTGACATCCGGCAGGGCACGAGAAACGATAACACTCATTGCATAATCCAGGAAAGATGTACGCATCGTTTTACTTATATTAATTTCCTGCAGCTTATCTTGGTTATCTGCCATTCATACTGACCTCCATCATTAAATATCCAGGTTTTGAACATATAAAGCATTTTCTTCGATAAAGTTTCTCCTGTGTTCGACAATGTCACCCATCAGCATTTCAAATGTCTGATCGGCCTCCACTGCATCGGTCAGGCGCACCTGCAGCAATGTTCTGAATTCCGGATCCATCGTCGTCTCCCACAGCTGATCTGCGTTCATCTCACCCAGACCTTTATATCTCGATAAAGAAATTTTAGGTGTTTCAGGCAGCGTCGCCTTCAATTCATCGAGTGCCGCATCATCAAACAAATAATATTTTTTCTTCGACTGTTCCACTTTGTAGAGAGGCGGCTGTGCAATATACACATAGCCCGCTTCAATCAGCGGTTTCATAAAACGGTAGAAGAATGTCAACAGAAGTGTCCGTATATGCGCACCGTCCACGTCGGCATCCGTCATGATGACAATCTTATGATAACGCGCTTTCGACAAGTCGAATTCCTCGCCGATTCCGGTACCGAGTGCCGTAATCATCGAACGGACTTCATTGTTGTTCAATATTCTGTCGAGACGTGCTTTTTCAACGTTCAGAATCTTACCGCGGAGCGGCAGGATCGCCTGTGTCGTTGAATTACGGCCGGATTTTGCAGAACCTCCGGCGGAGTCACCCTCGACGATGAAGAGCTCACTTTCTGCCGGATCCTTACTTGAACAGTCTGCGAGTTTACCTGGCAGGCTGGAAACTTCCAGTGCTGATTTTCGGCGCGTCATTTCACGCGCTTTTTTCGCTGCCATGCGCGCATGCTGTGCCGTTACGCCTTTTGCAATGATGATTTTCGCAACAGTCGGATTTTCAAGTAAAAATCTTTCGAATCCTTCTGTGAACAGCTGGTCTGTAATGAGACGCACTTCGGAATTTCCGAATTTCGTTTTCGTCTGACCTTCGAACTGCGGATCCATATGTTTGATGGATACGATGGCAGTGATGCCTTCACGCACATCTTCACCGCTCAGACGCTCTTCGCCGGCCTTGATCATATTATTTTTCGTTGCATAATTGTTGATCACTTTTGTCAGCGCACGCTTGAAACCTTCTTCGTGTGTCCCGCCTTCATAAGTGTGGATATTGTTTGCATAGGAAAGGAGCGTGGAAGAGAAACCTTTGTTGTACTGGATTGCGATTTCCACTTCAACATCTTCTTTTTCCTTATCCATATAAATCACTTCGTCATGCAGCACTTCTTTCGATTCATTAATCTGCTCGACGTATGATTTTATACCGCCTTCATAGTAGTATTCATCACTGATTGTCTCTTCTCCGCGCTCATCAGATAAATTAAGCTGCAGGCCTTTATTCAGGAAAGCGAGTTCTTTTGTACGATGCTGGAATACCTCATATTCGTATTCCGTCGTCTCTGTAAAGATTTCCGGATCCGCCTTGAAACGGATGATTGTCCCAGTCTTATCCGTATCGCCAATGACTTTCAGATCAAAATCAGGCACACCGCGGGTATATGACTGGTGGTGGACTTTGCCGTCCCGGTGAACGTATACTTCAAGCGTTTCACTGAGTGCGTTCACGACCGACGAACCGACACCGTGCAGACCGCCGGAAACTTTATAGCCGCCGCCGCCGAATTTACCGCCGGCGTGCAGTACAGTCAGGATGACTTCAACTGCCGGGCGCCCCATCTTCTCCTGTATATCCACCGGAATACCGCGGCCGTTATCCGTCACTTTAATCCAGTTATCTTCTTCAACTGTAATATTTATAGTATCTGCATAACCGCCGAGCGCCTCATCGATACTGTTGTCGACGATTTCCCACACCAGATGATGCAGACCTCTTGAAGCCGTCGAACCGATGTACATTCCCGGCCGTTTTCTTACCGCTTCAAGACCTTCGAGTACTTGTATCTGACTGGCACCATATTGTTCTATATTATTATCTTCCATGTTCTCACCTTCCATTAAGCTTTAACTTGACCTTGTTCAACAGCAAATGTCTTCATGTCATTCATGATGGCGTGGTTGATATCACTGATTGAAGTGGTTGTAACGAATGTCTGGACACGGTCCCTGATTGATGTGAGCAGATGTGCCTGCCTGTTTTCATCAAGCTCGCTCAATACATCATCAAGGAGCAGCACCGGATATTCTCCGACTTCCTGTCTGATCAATTCAAGTTCAGCAAGTTTCACACTGAGGGCCGTCGTTCTCTGCTGGCCCTGTGAACCGTAAGTCTGCACGTCAAAATCATTAATACTGAAAGTGATATCATCACGATGCGGTCCGATTAATGTCTGCATGCGTTCCATTTCTTTTGCCAGGTTCTCTTCGAATAAAAGTTCGAGTTCTTTTTGCAGCTCTTCCTGGATGCTGCTTTCATATTTTATATTCGGTGCATACTTTATTTTCAGATTTTCACTGCCGTTTGATATGTCATGATGGATTTCCGCTGCGAATTTCTCTATCTTTTCAATAAACTCCGCACGCTTTAAAATCACGATACTCGCGTATTCAGAAAGCTGGACATTCAATACTTCAATCATCATCTTGTCCGGACTGCGCTGTTTCAAGTACTGATTTTTAGTGGCCAGCACCTTTTGATAACTGCTCAGCGCACTCAGGTAGACCTTTGATATCTGTCCACATTCGATATTGATGAACTTTCTTCTGATTTGCGGAGACCCTTTGACGATATTCAAATCTTCCGGCGCAAATAGAACGGTATTCAGATGTCCGATGTACTGACTCAATTTGGAAACTTCCAAGTGATTCACTTTTGCTCTTTTTCCCTTTTTGTTAATACTGATCGATAGGGGGAGGGTACTGTAAGTTGTATTGATGTGACCATTTACAAAAGCTTCTTCTTCGTTGAATCGAATGAGCTCCTTGTCTTTGGAAGTCCGATGACTTTTAGCGAGTGCAAGAAAATAAATGGACTCAAGCAGATTGGTCTTGCCCTGAGCGTTTGCACCGATAAAAATATTGAGCTTTGGATGAAATTCAAGCTCGAGAGAGTCATAATTTCTAAAATTGCCGATACTGATATCTGTTAAAATCATTGTTTGTACTCTATTTTATACTGACCAAATTCATCTGATTTGATCACATCGCCATGCTGCAGCTTTTTACCTCGTCGATCTTCGACTTCGTCGTTTATATAGACGACATTTTCACTTAAAAACCACTTTGCCTGGCCACCGCTTCCAATGATGCCCTCAAGCTTTAAAAATTGGCCCAAAGTGATGATATCGCCGAAAATTTTAGTTTCCATATACACAGCCTCCTAAAACTTCACACTATTATATTATACACTATTTTTCTTTAATTTTCATTTAAAAAGCCAAAAATCGGCCTTTATAGCGTATTTCACCCTAAATAGGGTCAACCTACTGATAATCAAAAAAAGACTGTCCATCGTTTTTATCGTAAAAAATAGAGGACAGTCTGCATTTTATTCAGTTTTTAATGCTTTTAATTGATGATTAATACGTTCTGATCGGCAGGATGAGCTGGACAACTTCATCGGACTCACTGGATTTTAAAGTGAATGGGCGCATCGTGCCGTAAAATTCGATGGTGACATCTTCGTTATTGATGGCTTTCAGTGCATCCATCATATATTTGGAGTTGAAGGAGATCTTCAATCCTTCACCT
The DNA here is from genome assembly GCF_059568765.1 of Lacicoccus kunmingensis DSM 17847. NCBI lineage: Bacteria > Bacillati > Bacillota > Bacilli > Caryophanales > Salinicoccaceae > Lacicoccus > Lacicoccus kunmingensis. Next base: position 67,141 of record NZ_JCANUC010000008.1, read on the forward strand.
TCGATTTCACCGGTATTGATGTCTTCGTTCACCGTACCGACTTCAGGCGAGTTGGATGATAACTCAACGCTGTCTGTGTTGACGCTCATACGGATGACGTTATTGCCGCCTTCACGTGCAAGTAAAGATACACGGTCGATCGCATGATAGAACTCAGCATTGTTCACAGTCACTTTCGTTTCATAGTTTTCCGGGAACAATCTTGACGTATCCGGATAGTTTCCTTCAAGCAGTCTTGAAATAAAGCGCATATTGCCATAGCTGAACAGCACCTGGTTCTGTGACAGATGCAGCTCGACTTCTTCATCGGTATCATTGATGATTTTATTCAGTTCTGTAAGTGATTTCCCTGGGATGATCGCGTCACTGTTGTCATTATTGAACTGCTCACCTGTCAGACGGCGGAGTGCGAGTCTGTGTGAGTCGGTTGCAGTAAACGTGATCTCGTCGTTGTCAAACTGCCAGTGCACACCCGTCAGGACTGGTCTTGTTTCTGATAAAGATACTGCAAAGTTCGTCTGGTTGATGACATTTTTTAATACCGAAGCAGAAATTACGAGGCTTTCCTCGTCACTGACGTCCGGTAGTAAAGGATACTGGTCAGGATTATTCCCGCTTAAGTTGAATTCTGATTTTGATGCTGTGATTTTAGTCTGGAATACATCATTCGTTTCCAATTGAACAAAGTCACCTGAAAGCTTTTTGATGATGTCCACAAAGAAGCGTCCTGATAGTACGACTGCGCCTGCTTCATGAATTTCCAAAACTTCTTCGTTATCCACTTCAACAGGTATTGTGATTTCAATAGAAATTTCTGAATCACTGCCGGTTAAAATCATATGGTCATCTTTTACATCAATTTTAATACCGTTCAAAATAGGTAAAGTCGTTCTTGGAGAAATTGCTTTTAAGCAATGATTTAATTGTTCAATGAAATATTGACGATTGATGTTTATTTTCATGATTCATAACTCCTTATATATTAATAAATTATAAAAAGATAGTAATAATAGTAATAAGCACTGTGAATATGTGGATAACTCGATTAAGCACAATGGTCTCTACTTATCCACATGTGTATAAACTGTTAGGCCAAGTGTATCATTTATCCACACTGTACACATTAATTATTTTATCAGATTTGGAGCGATTAATTGAGTTTTTTCTCTATCTCTTCCAGTTCATCTTTGAACAGCGCATCTTCGGTTACGAGTTTGGAGATTTTCTCATGCGCGTGAATGACTGTCGTATGGTCCCGGCCGCCGAAAACCTCTCCGATTTTAGGCAGGGAGTTATCCGTCAGTTCACGGGATAAGTACATGGCGACGTGCCTTGGAAATGCGATTGATTTCGTCCGCTTTTTCGATGCGAATTCTTCAATCTGCACGCCGTAGTACGAAGCAACGATTTCCTGGATGTCCTGAATGGTTATTTTTTTCGGTTTCTTCTGTGAAACGATATCTTTCAGCGCTTCGGCCACCGTATCGGAAGTCATCGGCTGGTTGGACAGCTTGGAATATGCTGCAACCCGTGTCAGTGCCCCTTCAAGTTCACGAATGTTCGTCTGAATGTTGCTTGCAATATAGATCATGGCTTCATTCGGAATCTCAACATTTTCCTCTTCACATTTCTTCCTTAAGATTGCGATTCTCGTTTCCAGGTCCGGCGGCGTGATATCCGTAATCAGGCCCCATTCGAAACGCGAGCGCAGACGATCCTCGAGCGTCGGGATCTCTTTAGGTGTGCGGTCGCTGGAGATGACAATCTGCTTATTGTCTTCATGCAGCGCATTGAACGTATGGAAAAACTCTTCCTGCGTCGATTCCTTACCTGCTAAAAATTGAATATCATCAATCAGCAAAACATCTGCATTGCGGTATTTATTACGGAATTCCTCGGTTTTATTATCACGGATGGAGTTGATGAATTCATTGGTGAATTTTTCACTTGATAAGTAGGTCACTTTAGCATTCGGTTTATGTTCAAGAACATAATGGCCGATCGCATGCATTAAATGAGTTTTCCCGAGACCGACACCGCCGTAAATAAAGAGCGGATTGTAAGCTTTTGCCGGCGCTTCAGCCACTGCGAGTGAAGCGGCATGGCTGAAGCGGTTGCCGCTGCCGATAACAAATGTTTCGAAAGTATTGTTCATATTCAATTGTGCGGGCACGTGCGTCTGCGGGGAAGCATCTTTAACTTCACTCTCGGGTGCAGGCTTTTTATTATCCTGGACCTCATCATGAATCGTAATTTGGATGGCCGGCTGTTCGCCGATGGACTCATATATCTTTTTTTGGATCAGGTCACTGTAATGGTTTTCCAGCCAGTCACGCTGGAATTCGGTTTCTGCTTTGATGACTGCGACTTTATTATCCAGATGGATCATCGTCGTGTCATTGAACCACGTTTTGAAACTGGTAATCGGTATTTCTGATTGGATCGCATCTAAAGTTTTTTGCCAAATATCATTAATCGAACTCATAAATATCCTCTCTCTTCACAAAAATCACATGCTGTGGATAAAGTTAACCACAGCACTGAATAAACTATCCACAAGTTACACACAGTCTGTGGATAACTGCATAGCTAATACTGTTTTTCCACAGAGATACATTCAAATTCTAAAGTATTTAACATTAAAAAACAATGATTGTTACGCAATTCTTTAAAAGTTATACACAGAACTCACAATTATCCACAATTTTTGAATTAACAGCTGTGAATAATCAGGAAAAGAGATGAATTAACATGTGAATAACTTATTTTCGCACAAAAGTTATCCACAGTTTCTTAATAATCCACATTTTTTGCTATAAAAACATTACAAATTTTATTGAAATCAGTTGGTGATTCTGTTATCCTTTAATAGTTGCAATCACAGAGAAGAAAATGAATGTAAGTAATTCAATGGTCTACGGAGGTGTTTAAATATGACAAAACGTACTTACCAACCAAATAAACGTAAACACAGCAAAGTGCACGGATTTCGTAAAAGAATGAGCACACCTAATGGCCGCAAGATTCTAGCGCGCCGTAGAAGAAGAGGAAGAAAAGTACTTTCTGCATAATAATTCGAGATCATCTATGAATAGGTGATCTTTTTTTGTGGTTTAAAGTAGATAATTTTAGATTAGTGTAAATTTTGTTATAATAATATATCATACTGTGAAAGAGCGTAATAATGATGAAAAAGCGATTTAGGATAAAAAAAGAGCAGGATTTCAAGCTTGTTTTCAAAAAAGGAAAATCATATGCCAACAGGCAGTTTGTAGTTTATTTGAGTGACCATCCCGATATTACACATTTAAGGCTGGGCGTCAGTGTATCCAAACGGCTGGGCAACGCAGTGATGCGCAATAAGATCAAACGCCGCATCAGAGCATTTTTTCAGCAGCATAAAGACAGCTTAAAACCGCATGAATATATTGTAATAGCGAGAAACCCGGTCAGCAGCATGGATTATCATCAGATTGAAAAGTCATTATTACACGTGTTAAAAATAGCAAAATGTATAAAATAACGCGGAGGTACTTTAAATGTACAAAAATTACAAAGCAGAAACTGTAGATCAGGCAATTGCACTCGGACTCGAAGAGCTGAAAGTAGCAGAAGAAGATATTAAAATTGATGTTATTGAAGGCGGCTCTAAAGGCTTTTTAGGGCTGGGCAAAAAAGATGCAGAAGTAACGCTCACTGTTATTAATCCGGAATTGAAAAGTTATGACACAATCGATGCATTAATCAACCGCGATCACCCGGGCGAGGAAAAATCGATGGTCGATGAAGTACTTGAAGAAAGAAATGCAGAAGAAGAAACAGAAGAACCAAAAGAAGAAACAGAAGAACCAAAAGAAGAAACAGAGACACATAACGACACTGAAACGATAGATGAAACAAAGACACAGGAAGCGGCACCTGCAGAAGAAGCAGCGGTCACAACAGAAAAACCGGCTGCAGCAAAAGAGCCGGTTGAAGACACAAGTGGGAAGCCGGAAGACGAATTTACATTTGACGCGGCAATTTCCGAAACGGCGGATTATCTCCATAACGTCATTGAAGGTATGAATATTGATAATACTGTCACTTATGAAGTGGATAATAATACGGGACACATCGAACTCGAATCCGGACTTGCCGCCAAACTGATCGGCAAGCGCGGCCAGACTTTGAATGCACTTCAGGAAATCGGCCAGAACTATTTGAATACCATATACAGAAGTTACGGTGTCATCGTACTGGATATAGAAAATTATCGTGAAAAACGCCGTCAGACACTTGAAAATCTGGCGGTAAATATGTCGAAAAAAGCACTAAGGACGGAACAGCCGGTAAAACTTGAGCCGATGCCTTCATTTGAGAGAAAAATCATGCATAATGTGTTAAGTGATTTGGAAAATATCAGTACACATTCTGAAGGGAACGAGCCGAACCGTTATCTCGTCATTGAAAAGAAATAAAGGAGTTATACCATCATGCAATTAGAAACAATTTCCAGTATCTCCACTCCAGTCGGAGAAGGGGCAATTGCCATTGTGCGATTATCCGGTATTGATGCTTTAGAGATTGCAGGTAAGTTATATCGTGGCAAAAAAACGCTCGATGAAGTGGATACCCACACGATTAACTACGGGCATATCATTGATCCGGATACAGATGAAGTAGTAGAAGAAGTGATGGCGGCTGTGATGCGTGCACCGAAGACTTATACACGTGAAGATATTGTAGAAATTAATTGTCATGGTGGAATCAACACTATCAATCGAATTTTGCAATTGACTTTAAAACACGGCGCACGCATGGCAGAGCCGGGGGAATTTACAAAACGCGCATTTTTAAACGGACGCATAGACCTGTCACAGGCAGAAGGCGTCATGGATTTCATCCGTTCGAAAACGGATGAAGCATCCAAAGTCGCAAGCGGCCAGATGCAGGGGCGTCTGAAAGTATATATAGAAAGTTTAAGACAGAGCATCCTGAATATTCTCGCACAGGTCGAGGTCAACATCGATTATCCGGAATATGATGATGTTGAAGAAGCGACGACGGAACTTTTATTGGAAGAAGCAGAAAAAGTAAAAACAGAAATAGAAAAACTACTCAAGTCGAGCCGCCAGGGCCGGATTATGCGGGAAGGTTTAAGCACCGTAATCGTCGGTAAACCGAATGTGGGTAAAAGCTCGCTGCTCAACTACCTGATTCAGGATAATAAAGCGATCGTCACCGAAGTCGCGGGAACGACCCGCGATATTTTAGAGGAATATGTCAACGTCAACGGCATACCTCTGAAACTGGTGGATACTGCCGGCATCCGGGATACGGATGATATCGTTGAGAAGATCGGTGTGGAAAGAAGCCGTCAGGCGCTGACCGAGGCGGAACTGATTTTGTATGTGCTCAGCAATAATGAGCCGCTGACATCAGAAGATATGGAACTTCTGGATTCAGTCAGAGATGAGAACGTTATTGTGATCATCAACAAACTGGATCTCGACAGTGAGCTGGATGTTGCGGAACTTGAAAACCGGTACGATTTCCCGATCGTCAAAACATCGATTAGGGAAGGCAAAGGTGTCGATGATCTGGAAGACAGAATCGCCGAGCTGTTTTTCGGCGGCCAGGTTTCAAGCGCCGACTCGACGTACCTTTCAAACAACCGCCATATCAGCTTATTGGAACAGTCAAACAGTGCAATCAGCGATGCGATCGAATCCGCACATATGGATGTACCGATCGATATCGTACAGATCGATTTAGTGAAAACATGGGAACTGCTCGGTGAAGTCATCGGGGAAGATGTGAGCGAACAGCTCATCGATCAACTGTTCAGCCAGTTCTGTCTAGGAAAATAATAATAGGAGGAAAATTATGAACGCACAAAATTATGATGTTGTTGTCATCGGTGCCGGGCATGCAGGTGTCGAAGCGGGACTTGCTGCAAGCCGTAAAGGGTTGAAAACACTGATGCTGACAATCAATCTGGATAATATCGCATTCATGCCGTGCAACCCGTCAGTCGGCGGCCCCGCCAAAGGTATCGTCGTCCGCGAAGTGGACGCACTAGGCGGTGAAATGGCCAAAGTGACGGATAAAACACATATCCAGATGCGTATGTTGAACACAGGTAAAGGCCCTGCGGTCCGTGCACTTCGTGCACAGTCGGATAAAGTGCTTTACCAGCAGGAAATGAAGAGCATATTGGAACAGGAAGAAAACCTGGATATATTACAGGGCATGGTGGATGAACTGATCATTGAAGATAACGAAGTCAAAGGTGTCAAAACGAATATCGGTGTCGTCTATAATGCGAAATCAGTCATTATAACGACCGGCACATTTTTACGCGGTGAAATCGTACTCGGCCCGCTGAAATATTCAAGCGGCCCGAACCATCAGATGCCGTCGATCGCTTTAGCCGATCAGATCAGAGATCTCGGCTTTGATATCGTCAGATTCAAGACGGGTACACCGCCGCGTGTCAACTCGGATTCCATCGACTATTCAAAAACTGAAATACAGCCGGGTGATGATGTTCCGCGTGCCTTCAGTTACGAAACGACTGATTTTATAATGGATCAGCTGCCTTGCTGGCTGACATATACTTCAAATCACACACATGAAATCATCAATGAAAACCTTCATCTGTCCCCGATGTATTCGGGTATGAAGATGGGTACGGGTCCAAGATACTGCCCGTCAATCGAAGATAAAATTGTACGTTTCAACGATAAGCCGCGCCATCAGATTTTCCTTGAACCGGAAGGACGCGGCACGAAAGAAGTCTATGTACAGGGTCTGTCAACAAGCCTGCCGGAAGATGTCCAGCGTGAAATGCTGTCATCAATACCGGGGCTTGAAAACGCACGTATGATGCGTGCGGGCTATGCGATCGAATATGACGCACTGGATCCGACACAGCTTTGGCCGACACTTGAAACCAAAAAGATCGAGAATTTATTTACCGCTGGCCAGATCAATGGTACGAGCGGTTATGAAGAAGCGGCAGGACAGGGTATCGTCGCAGGAATTAACGCTGCAAATAAAATACTCGGTATGGAGCCGCTGATCTTAAGCCGCGCAGATGCATATATCGGTGTACTGATCGACGACCTGATCACAAAAGGAACGAATGAACCGTACCGACTGCTGACGTCCCGAGCCGAGCACCGCCTGTTGCTCCGACATGACAATGCGGATATGAGACTGACGGATATCGGTTACGAAAACGGCCTGATCTCTGAAGAACGCTATGACAGATTCAACCGGAAGAGAGACAACGTCAATGTTGAAATCGACCGTCTGTCAAAAATACGCATCAAGCCGAATGAACATACTCAAAGCGTCATCAAAGAACGCGGCGGCACACCATTGAAAGATGGTATACTTGCGCTTGATCTTCTCAGACGTCCGGAGATGGACTACATGTCCATTCTTGAAATTCTGGATGAAGAAGTACAGCTTTCCAAGCTTGAATATGAGCAGATTGAAATACAGACGAAATACGATGGCTATATTAAAAAATCATTGATCCAAGTGGATAAGATGAGACGCATGGAGAAAAAGAAAATACCTGAAGACATCGATTACGATGCGATTCATTCACTCGCAACAGAAGCACGCGATAAACTGAAGAAAGTGAAACCTCTGGATATCGCCCAGGCTTCAAGGATTTCAGGTGTTAATCCGGCGGATATCTCAATACTCCTTGTTTATATTGAACAGGGCAATGTGAAAAGAGTAGAAGCATGAACCCACAACAATTCATAGACGCACTTAAAGGACGTGGCATAGAACTGACCGAAGAACAGATCAGCCAGTTCGACAAGTACTACGAGATGCTGATTCACTGGAATGAAAAAATTAACCTGACAGCGGTCACGAACAAAGAAGAAGTTTATTTGAAGCATTTTTATGATTCATTGACACCGTTATTTTATACGGACATTCCTGAAGGGACGCGTCTGTGCGATGTCGGTGCGGGCGCAGGATTTCCGAGTATTCCTATGAAGATTGTCAGACCGGATATTAAAGTGACGATTGTTGATTCGCTGAATAAACGGATCAACTTCCTGAATGAACTGACAGCGGAACTGTCGCTCGGCGATATGCACCTCGTGCATGACCGGGCAGAGAATTTCGGGCGCCACACGGCAAGGCACATGTTTGATATGGTGACAGCGAGGGCTGTTGCCAATTTGAACACTTTACTGGAACTGTGTCTGCCGCTCGTCCGTACAGACGGGAAGTTCATCGTCCTGAAAGGCAAAAGAGGTCTTGAGGAACTTGAAGACAGCACGTTTGCACTCGATCTTCTCGGCGGAAAAATACTGGAAACACATCAGTTCACTTTGCCCGAAGAAGACAGTGAGCGGTATATACTGGAAATTGAAAAAGTGCATAAAACACCAAAGAAATATCCGAGAAAGCCGGGCACACCAAACAAATCACCATTAAAATAAACTGAGAGGACGGTGGAACGTTGAAAAAACCATTTTCAAAATTATTCAATCTGATAGATAAGAGCAGTGAGGCCAAGCCGGATACGGAGAGCCTTCAGAAGCTGCCGCTTGAAAATATTGTTCCCAACCGTTATCAGCCAAGAACCGTGTTCAATCATGAACGGATACGTGAACTTGGTGATTCCATTCAGGAACACGGTCTGCTTCAGCCGATCACCGTCCGTCCGATAGAAGAAGGCATGTATGAAATCATCGCCGGAGAAAGACGTTTCCGGGCGATGAAGCTTTTAAACTTTGAAGAGACTGAAGCGCTGGTGCGTTATTTGACGGACCAGGAAACCGCAGCGGTGGCATTGATAGAAAATATTCAGCGTGAAAATCTGTCCAGCATAGAAGAGGCGCGTGCATACCAGAAGCTGCTTGAAATGGAAGACATCACACAGAAGGATCTTGCTCTGAATCTTGGTAAATCTCAGTCTTTCATTGCGAACAAACTGAGGCTTTTGAAGCTTTCAGACAGCGTCATCGAGGCGCTGGGTTCAGGTGAAATCACCGAAAGGCATGCAAGAAGTTTATTGAGTCTGGAAGATAGTGACCAGGGCGAAGTACTGACGGATATCAAGGATAAAAAACTGACGGTCAAAGATACGGAGCAGCTCGTCAAAAGGTGTTCCGATAAAAGTACCGAGCAGATAAACTTCAACAATGAAGTTTCGTTTGTCGTCAATGATCTGACGAGCCAGGTGGAAAAGCTTAAAGGCAAAGGACATTCGCTCGCTTTTAACAGTACAGATAATGAGGACTATGTCGAAGTATCGATAAAGATCTATAAATAATGCACTCAACTACCGTTGGGTGCTTTCATATTTTGTGTTACTTTTGTCAATCTGATTGATATAATATATTTATGTGATTTTTAAGTAAGGAGCGAATCTTCATGAAGACTTTTGCCATTGCCAACCAAAAAGGCGGCGTAGGAAAAACGACAACCGCAGTGAATTTGAGTGCTTCCTTAACGGAGTACGGGAAAAAGGTGCTGCTGGTCGATATCGATCCGCAGGGGAATGCGACGAGCGGACTCGGAATCGAAAAGAGTGATTTGGAAAAATCGATATATGACATACTGATTGATGATGAAAATATCAATGATGTGGTCCATGAAACATCCAATATGAACCTGGATATCATCCCGGCGAATATTTCACTTGCCGGCGCCGAAATCGAGCTGGTTTCCGCGATGAGCAGGGAACTCAGATTAAAGAAGGCATTTGAGAAATTATCCAAAAGCTATGATTACTGCATTATCGACTGTCCGCCGTCACTCAGCCTGCTGACGATCAATGCATTTACCGCAGCAGACGGCATACTCATCCCCGTGCAGGCTGAATATTATGCACTGGAGGGACTGAGCCAGCTGATCAATACGATCGATCTCGTAAAACGCCATCTGAATACCGGTCTCGTCATTGAAGGTGTGCTGCTTACAATGCTCGATGCCCGCACGAACCTCGGTTCTCAAGTTTCAGAAGAAGTGAGAGCCCATTTCAAAGACCAGGTGTATGATACGGTGATTTTGAGAAACATCCGATTGGGTGAGGCGCCGAGTTACGGTCAGCCGATCACCGTCTACGATCCGAAATCACAGGGGGCCGAAAACTATTCGAAGCTGGCCAAAGAGGTGATTGCACGTGACAAGTAATAAAAAACGTCTCGGCAAAGGTCTGGATGCCTTGTTCAATACAAGTGTCGAAGAAGAATCGGTGACCGACGTCAGTCTGTCGGAAATCCGTAAAAATCCATATCAGCCAAGAGTGGAATTCAATCCTGAGAAACTGGAGGAACTAGCGGACTCCATCGGCACACATGGTGTACTGCAGCCGATCATTTTAAGAAAATCGGTTAAAGGATATGATATCGTTGTCGGAGAAAGACGTTTCCGTGCCTCGAAAATTGCCGGCAGAAAAACGATTCCGGCAATCGTCAAAGAGCTGTCGGACGATGATATGATGGAACTTGCCATCATCGAGAACCTTCAGCGCGAGGATCTGAATCCGCTGGAAGAAGCGATGAGCTACAGGCAGCTGATGGAAAAACGGGAACTGACACAGTCAGAAGTGGCTGAAAGACTCGGTAAGTCAAGACCGTACATCGCAAATATGCTGCGCATACTCAATCTGCCGAATGCAGTTAAAAAACTGATCAATGAAAAGAAATTGTCCGGTGCACACGGGCGCACGCTGCTCAGTCTGAAAGACCCGATTGCACAGGAAGAAGCGGCAAAGAAAGCTGTGTCTGAAAGTATGAGCGTACGTGCACTCGAACAGTATGTGAGAAGTATGCGGTTGCCGAAAAAGAAGGCACCGAAGGAAAAACCGAACTTCCTGCTTAAACATGAAGGTAATTTAAAAGAGAGATTCGGCACAGCCGTAGAAATAAAAAAGACCCGTAATAAAGGGCTGATTTCATTCGAATTTAAAAATGAAGAAGAATTCAACCGATTGATGAAATTATTTGAAGAATCATAGGAGGCTTAAAATTGGGTTTATCGAACTTATTCAATACTGGAAACGACGTGGAAGAAACTTTGGGGCTCATAGAGACCCTTGTTGCTGAACTGAAAGATCCGGATTTATGGATCGGTATAGGAACAGATGTATTATTCGCGGTAGCTTTAATCATTGTAGCGGGAATTATCGTTAAAGTATTGAACCGCATCATTGAAAATTATTTTACGTTCAAATCAAAGGCAAAGTTGAAAGGTAAAAATCCAAAACCGGGCAATGCCAAGCGTAATAAAACACTGATCAATGTACTGCAGAATGCAGTGAGCATCTTCATCTGGTTCGTCGTGTTCGTCATGGTGCTGGAAACATTTGGCGTCCCTGTTGCGACATTACTTGCCGGTGCCGGTGTCGTTGGTCTGGCCATCGGTTTCGGTGCACAAAGCTTAGTCAAAGACATGTTGACCGGGTTCTTTATTTTACTGGAAAACCAGTTTGATACTGGTGATTTTGTACGGATCAATACATCCGGCACGACAGTTGCAGAAGGTGAAGTCCTTTCCATGGGACTGCGTATTTCAAAAATCCAGGGGTATGAAGGCGAATTGTTCATCATCCCGAATGGTACAATCAATGAAGTAATCAACTTTTCCAAATACAATTCAATCTCATTCCTTGATATCAATCTGTCACTGACAGAAGATCTGGACCATGTGGAGGATCTGTTGAACAGTTATGCTGAAACAGCGATGGATGCGGATGATTCACTTGTCGAGAAACCGCAGGTTCTGGGGCTTAACGATATCGTGAACGGTGAAGCAATCATGAGAGTGATGCTGATTACACAACCGATGGAACATTTCGGTGCGACAAGACGCAACAGAAAAGCAATCAAGAATCACCTTGCTGAAAACGGCGTATATATTTCCGTCCCGTCAATGGATATTCAGGATTTTGACGAATCAGTGAGAAAAGGTGAAGAATGATGAAAAAAGAATATGATTTAAATGATATAGTTGAAATGAAAAAACAGCATCCATGCGGCAGCAGTAATTTCCAGATCACCCGCATGGGGGCGGATATTAAAATAAAATGTACCGAATGCGCACGCACAATCATGATGGCGCGACGGGATTTTGAAAAGCGCATGAAGCGCATCGTAAAAAAATCTAATGGTAATTAAAGGAGAAATAACATGGCTTTAACAGCAGGAATTGTTGGCTTACCAAACGTCGGTAAATCCACTTTATTTAATGCAATCACAAAAGCAGGTGCAGTTGCTGCAAACTATCCGTTCGCAACGATTGACCCGAACGTCGGCATCGTTGAAGTGCCTGACGAGCGTCTGAACAAACTGACAGAACTGGTCGAACCTAAAAAGACCATCCCGACAGCGTTCGAGTTCACGGATATCGCGGGTATTGTAAAAGGTGCTTCAAAAGGTGAAGGGCTGGGGAATAAATTCCTTGCAAACATCCGTGAAGTGGATGCAATTACGCAGGTCGTCCGTGCGTTCGATGATGACAACGTAACGCACGTTTCAGGCAATGTGAATCCGATTGAAGATATTGAAGTCATTAATATGGAATTGATTCTGGCAGACCTTGAAAGTGTTGAAAAGCGACTGCCGAGAGTGGAAAAGATGACAAAACAGAAAGATAAGGAAGCGATGGCGGAATATGCCGTTTTGACACGCATCAAAGAAGGACTGGAAGAAGGCCTGCCGGTCCGTGCACTTGAATTTTCAAAAGAAGAGCAGGACGCAGTGAAACACTTCCACATGCTGACTGGAAAACCGATGTTATATGTGGCCAATGTAGCAGAAGATGATTTGATGGATCTGTCTGCGAATGAACATCTGACAGCAATCAAGGAATATGCTGAAAATGAAGGTTCTGAAGTCATTGTCATTTCTGCAAAAGTCGAAGAAGAGATTGCTGCACTTGATGACGATGAAACGGAAATGTTTTTGGAAGAGCTCGGCCTTGAAGAGTCCGGCCTCGATAAACTCATCCGTGCCTCATACAATCTGCTCGGCCTTGCAACATACTTCACTGCAGGCGTACAGGAAGTCCGTGCATGGACGTTTAAAAAAGGTATGACGGCACCTGAATGTGCCGGCATCATCCATACCGATTTCCAAAAAGGATTCATCCGTGCAGAGACGGTTGCCTATGACGATCTTGTCGAAGCGGGCAGCGAACTCAAAGCAAAAGAAGCGGGCAAAGTCCGTCTGGAAGGTAAAGAATATTTTATGAAAGACGGAGACGTCGTTCATTTCAGGTTTAACGTATAGATCAAAGATTAAAGTGTCATCCGATTCGTCGGATGGCACTTTTTTTGTGCAAAATGTTGAAATAGTAACCCTTTGTTGACATTATTTGAACGTTCATTTAAAATATTGAATGAATATTCAAAAGAGGTGAACGCGTTGTCATTTATCCAGGAACAGAGAAAAGAGCAGATCATTAATGCCTGTATCGAAGAACTGGCTGAATCAGGCTATGAAAATATGACTTTTAAAAATATCGCAAAGCGGGCGGAGATCAACCCGAGTCTAGTATCCTATCATTTCAAATCTAAAAATATATTGTTATTCGCACTGCTTGAGCATATTTTTATTCACAAAATTGAACATATTCAACAGTCCCTTTCAGAAGATAAACCAGTTATTGAAAGAATAGAGGAATATATCAATGCATCCCTGAATTACCAAAGAAAATTCAGAAAAGAGAACATCGCGATGATAGAAATCATATTCAACGCGAGGACAGAAGATAACAAAGCATTTTATCTGATGGATGATGATGAGCCTGATGGTGTTTATTTAATATTGAATTCAATCATTGAAGAAGGTATTGAAACACAGCAGTTCAAATCAAATGTCGACGTTAAAATTTTAACAAGAATTATTAACGGCGCGATTGATGAAATGATTTTTGCTCCGGAAAACGATACGGAAAGTGAAAGATATGGCGAAGAACTGTTCAAAATGGTGAAAGATTACTTATGTATAAGGAGGCGGACACAATGAATAGTGAAAAGCTGGGGCTGAATGGTTTTGAGAAAACGCTCATTGTCATCATTCCAATTTTAATGGCGGTCATATTCTATTACCTCCCATCTGTCGTCCATTGGATTGAAATGATCCCTTTTCTGTCTGATAATCAGCTGATCAATTTCATTACAGGTATCGAAAGCAGCTGGCTGAACCGCGGACTTGGAGCAGTCGGGTTTATATCAGGTGTCTTTTTATCGGTCTTTATTTACACAGAGATTTTGAAGATGGAAGTCACTCGCGATTACGTAGTTGTGGATATTTTTGATAAAAAATCTGAAATACAGAAGTCGGATATCCAGTGTGTTTTCAAAGAAGGAAAAAAGCTTGTTATCATCGGTCATGACGGGTTTGAGATTTTAAGACAGGACACAGATTATTCAACTGAGAAACTTCAAAATGCATTCCAAAAATTCCATTATCCGTGGGTCAGTGAAGATCCGTATATCAATGAGTTTTTCAAATGGACTGCCGGTCACGATGAATTAAGTGAGACGGCAAACACGATTCTTTATGAAAGAAGACTGGCCAAAAGGGATGACGATGAAAATAAAGTGAAAGATCTCAGACACGATCTGATGGAACTCGGTGTCATTGTCAAAGATTGCAATAACGCCCAGTTTATCCGGCTGGTCATTCATTAAGTCAGGAGTTTTAATATGTTTGAAGTGAAAACACAGACAATGAAAAGTAAGCGGGCGCTGTCACTGGATCTCGCCCGCGGTTCGATGCTGTTTCTCATTATTTTGTCACACGTACCGTTGATGATGTACTTGAGTGAACCCGGTGTCGTCACTAAAATGGCGCCTGGAAACGCTTTTGAAAGTTTCATAAATATGATGATGGAGTTTTTCGTGGACAACCGTGCCCGGCCGCTGTTTGCAGTGTTGTTCGGCTACGGCATCATTATGATATACAACAAGCAGAGCAGGCGGAGCAGTATTCATGAAGCGAAGCGTCTCATCCTCCGCAGATGCATTTATTTAATTCTGTTCGGCATGATTTTAACCGGTGTTTTCTGGGGTCAGGATATATTGATGGTTTACGGCATTGCAGGAATCATACTTCTGCCTTTTCTCGGCAGGAGCAATAAGACGCTGCTGATCTGGACTGCTGTAACAACCGTCATCTACGCAGTATTTATTTCCCTGTTATGGGGCGGGATTTTATTTGCAATGGAAGGGTACAGCATCCCTGTTGAATTCACCGGTGAAGAAACATACTTCAATACAGTCTGGGCGCGTCTTTTCAGCATTCCATTCGTACCGCTGTTCACCCATCTGATGTTTCCGGTCATTCCGTCCGTGCTGATGGGATTCTGGCTGGGGCAGCTGAATGTTTTAATAAAGCCCGGCGACCATCTGCCGTTTTTGAAAAAGGTGATGGTGATCACACTTTCGATTTCCATCATCGGGGCAGTCCCGCTCGTGCTGATCAACGATGTCATATTCCCGTCGTATTTTAACGCCGGTCTGATATACGGCGTCCATATCATTTCGGGGTTATTTGCCGGCCTTGGTTACGCGGCGTTATTCGGTATTTTAGGCCATAAGATCAATTCATCGAATAAAGTGATTGTCGCCATGGGGGCGATGGGTAAACGCTCTCTGACATTTTTCGTCCTGCATGAAATATTGATTGTATTATTCTTGTCGCCGATCGCATTCGATCTCGGTGCGCATATCAGCATCACCAGCGGCTTCATTTTTGCGGTACTGCTGTGGGCGGTTACGCTGACTGTTGCGTATTTCATGGAGCAGCACGAAAAGCAGGGTCTGCTTGAAATCTGGATGAGAAAACTCACCTATAAAACATGATAAAACTCCAAAATCCTCCGCATAGATGAGGGTTTTGGAGTTTTTTATTGCTGCCGGTGACACGAAACCTGTGAAATTTGGTGTTTCGTGCCACAACATATCTAAAAATACTTAAGTTATAGCGCCGAAGCTTGTTTTACGCCATAACTCGCATGAAATTAGCCATGTTATAGCGTTTGGAAGTGATTTCTGCTATAAGTAGGGTGGAATTACTTAAGTTATAGCGCCAGAGCTTGTTTTTTGCTATAACCAGTTCAAAAAGAAGTGAGTTATAGCACCGCCTCGCAGCCCTTAATTTGAATTCACTTTATTTTACCCTGCTGCATCAAACATACTCCCAAAAGAAATTTTTAAAATAAAAACCGGGAGAAATTTATTGTAATAAGTCCACATTGCTGATATAATAATTGATTGTGAGTAATGAAAATTATTCCTTGTTAATAACGAGTTGTTATTAGCCGTCAAAGACCATAAGGAGGTGCAGAAGATGAGAGCATATGAAATTTTATATGTTATCCGCCCAAACATTGAGGAGGAAGAAAAAACAGCTTTAGTAGAGCGTTTTGATAACCTTTTAACTACAAATGGTGCGGAAATCGTCGAATCAAAAGAGTGGGGTAAACGTCGTTTAGCTTATGAAATCAATGATTTCACAGATGGATATTACCAAATCATCAAAGTTAATGATGATGGCACAGCTACTCAAGAATTCGAGCGTCTTGCTAAGATCAGCAATGATATCATTCGTCATATCATTGTCCGTGATGAGCAGGCAGAAGAAAAAGCAAGCAAATAATTTAGTCAAATAATGACATGGAGTTGATTGCATGATAAACCGTGTTGTATTGGTCGGTCGCTTAACACGTGACCCGGAACTTAGAGTCAGTCAGAACAATATATCTGTTACAACTTTCAACCTGGCAGTCAATCGTCCTTTTACAGGGCAAAATGGTGAACGTGGTGCGGATTTTATAAACTGTGTTACTTTCCGTAAACAGGCGGAAAATGTTAACCAGTATGTACAAAAAGGCAGTCTCGTAGGTATTGATGGCAGAATTCAGACCAGAAACTATGAGAATAAAGATGGCCAGAGAGTTTATGTGACCGAGGTTGTATGTGACAGTGTTCAGTTTTTAGAGCCAAAAGGACAACAAGGTAGTAATCAATCTCAAAATAATTATAACTCAGCAGATAATTATGCAAATGCATACGGTGGAGGCGCTGGAAACCAGTCAACTGGCTCCAGACCTGCCCAATCATCACCAAGACAGGATAAAACTGAGGAGAATCCATTTGCCAATGCAGATGGCCCGGTGGATATCAGTGATGATGACTTACCGTTTTAAGATTTAACCATAATTAATTAAAGTATAGAAATAATTTCGTATTACGTGTGTGAACTGTGTGTGTAATCAAAAAAACGTCCAATGTGTGTGGATGTTTAATATAAAATGTGTGTAAAGCGTCTGTGACTCTGTCACAGGCGCTTCTTTATGTTTTCAATTCCCAGCTGTTTTATGTTAGTGTAACGTTAAATAAAGATGCTTATCATACATGATATGCATTCTGGCTGATCCGTCATTCGAATAAAACATCATCCGAAGATTTAAAGGGGATTGGCAAATCCGGGAGGAGAGTTTCAAATGAAAAGAATGATGTGTAAAGGAAAACTGCACCGTGCAACTGTAACTGAAGCTGATCTTGATTACGTAGGCAGTATTACGATAGATGCGAAATTGATGAAAGAAGCGAATATCCATCCTTACGAGATGGTGCAGATAACAAATCTGAGAAATGCGGCAAGGTGGAAGACTTATGCACTGCCTGCTGAAGCGGAAGGCGGAAAAATCTGTCTGAACGGACCGCCTGCCCATCTGTTTTCAAAAGGCGACCTCGTCATTATTTTAAGCATGGCGGAAATGTCAGAAGAAGAGATTCAGAAGCTGAAACCGAAAGTCGTGTTCATGGATGAGCACAATCAGATTACAAACATCGAAGAGCACGATCTCGCACAGATGATCGCAGACGTTCAAAATGTGGAATAACCGATATAAAATGGCGGCTTGGACAATCTCAGACCGTCATTTTTTAGAAATAAGCAGATTAGAATAAAAATAAAAACCGATTCCATTGTAAAATGCAGTCACTAAATTAAAGGGGTGAGTCATTTTGTCTTATCAAAAGATTGTACCGCACTTGTGGTTTGATACTGAAGCAATGGAAGCCGCTGAATTTTACACCAGCCTGTTCCCGGATGCGAGAATGATAAATTCAAATATTTTTGAACAGACGCCGTCCGGCGATGCGGAGCAGGTCGACTTCGAAGTGATGGATTATCGTTTTATGGGCATCAGTGCAGGACCTTACGTCACAAAAAATCCCTCCATTTCATTTATGGTCATTTTCTCCAAAGATGAACAGGATGAGTTTCAAAACATCTGGGAAGCACTGACGGAGGGAGGCAAAGTTCTGATGCCGTTTCAGAAATACGACTTCAGCGAACTGTACGGCTGGGCAGAGGATAAATACGGGGTGTCCTGGCAACTGTACCGGACGGAAGTACCGGCAGAAGAAATCGACAGCCGGATCATACCCGCCATGATGTTCATCAATGATAATCTCGGCAAAGCGGAAGATGCGATGAACTTCTATATGGACATCTTCAATGATTCAAAAACGGACGGAGTTTATTATTACCCGGGAAATATGGAACCGAATATGACGGATCATATCATGCATGGCCAGTTCGAGCTGGAAAATCAGTGTTTTGCATTGATGGATTCGGCTGAAAAACATGAATTCAACTTCAGCGAGGGGGTGTCGCTCCTCGTCAAATGTGAAGACCAGAAAGAAATCGATTATTACTGGGACAAGCTGTCACATGTGCCGGAATCTGAACAGTGCGGCTGGCTGAAGGACAAATATGGTGTATCGTGGCAGGTCGTACCTAAAGTGATGGATGAGATGGTGGAGGCGGGCACAGCCGAACAGCTGAAACGCGTGACCGCATCCTTTCTGAAGATGGAAAAGTTTGATATTGCCAAATTGGAAGCTGCTTATCATCAATCCTGAGACCAGCTCGATCCAGCGCTTATATCACGTTTTTAAACAGTGATAAAGGGTAACCAATTAATAAATGTCTCGAGAAGGAGTTATGACCCAATATGTTGAAAATAACTGAAAGTGATTATCCAAATGTCATTTATATGGAAGTGGACGGCGGCGTGACTAAAAAAGATACAGATGAAGCCGCTGAATTTATAAGCAGACATTACGGTGAAAGTAGTGAAATCAATGTACTTGCCTACTTTAAAAAGATACAGAATGTCGAAGTCGGCGCCTTGGTGAAAGGTACATTCGTCGATATGTGGTACTGGAACCAGTATGAAAAAATTGCTTTTGTCACCGATGATGAAAGACTGAAAAAAGCAGCTTCTGTGGCAGACTACCTCCCCGGCCTTAACGTCAGAGAGTATGATAAGGCAGAAATGGACGACGCCTGGAGCTGGCTCAGCGAATAAGGCTGAATGACGCCATACCTGGGACAGACAAACATTTGGATGGTTTTATTTTAAAAATGAACTTTTGAAAAGACCCGAGACAATCCGGGTCTTTTTCACTTAGTGATGGTATAGAGCGCCGTACTGTGGTTAAATGAAACTAAGTAAAATACGTATATTAAGGTGAATGCAATGAAACATATTATAGATGGAAAGTGCCTTTGGATAATGTTTGCGGTATTGATACTCGCGTCATGTCACTCCGAACCGGCGGAAGAAACTGAAGAATCGGAAGCACCTGAAGCGACGGAAGCACAGGATGAAATCGAAGAAACCTCTGGGGAAGCTGACGAGGGGGAAGAGTCTGCAGAAGAGACATCTGAATCGGAAGAGATTGAAGAACGTACATATGAGCTTGTAACTGAAGAAGAAATTTTTGATGAGGCTGGTATCGAGGCGCTTGTAAACAGGCAGTACCTGCTGAGCGAAGATTATATACCGCGTGATCTGGTGGCTGTCGAAGTGCCGTTGATATTCCCGGAGCATTTGGAAATCAATCAGCTCCGGGCCCCGGCAGCTGACGCATTGAAGCAGATGTTTGCAACGGCAGAGGAAGCGGGCATTATATTATATGCAAGGTCCGGCTACCGTTCATACGGGACCCAGGAGATACAATACGGGAGTTACGTGGAAACGCACGGTGAGGAAGCGGCGAGCCGTTTCAGTGCACCGCCGGGGGCCAGTGAACATCAGACGGGGCTCGCAATGGATGTGACGAGTGAAAGTGTCGGCTATGAACTGTTGGAATCTTTCGGTGAGACGGCTGAAGGCGAATGGGTAAAAGACAACGCTCACGTTTACGGCTTTATCATCCGCTATCATGAAGGCAAGGAAGATATTACCGGCTACATGTATGAACCGTGGCATTTGAGATATGTCGGCAAAGAGCTGGCGCATGATATAAAAGAAAGTGGTCTGACTTATGAAGAATATATTATGGAGAGTGGGATAGACATTGAAGAGAACTGAGCAGAATAAAAACATTTCAATCTTATTTAAAATACTGGTTCCCATATTATTGCTCATTGTGGTCATCGGGGCGGCATACGGCACTTTCACCTTTTTGAACGATGACGGTGAACCGGGTGAAGAAGTGTCAGTGGATGAAGAATCGGAAAACAGTGAAAATGACGGGGGGACAAACGGCGATGACCCGGAAAGTGACGGCTCGGATGACAGCGGCTCGGAAGCGGACGGCGAAGCGGCATCAGAATCTGAAACGACGGAAATTACAATCTCGACCGTCGGCGATATAATGGCCCATGATGAGCAGTATTGGGGCGCTTACGTAGAAGAGACGGATTCATACGATTTTAAACCGGTCTTTGAACACGTGAAGCCTTATCTGGAAGAG
This sequence comes from Lacicoccus kunmingensis DSM 17847, assembly GCF_059568765.1. Lineage (NCBI taxonomy): Bacteria > Bacillati > Bacillota > Bacilli > Caryophanales > Salinicoccaceae > Lacicoccus > Lacicoccus kunmingensis. The sequence continues at coordinate 87,890 of NZ_JCANUC010000008.1, forward strand.
GCGGACCTTGCAATCGGCAACTTTGAAACGACAGTTGCGGGTGAGGACAGGGGCTACACGGGCTATCCGTTGTTCAATACACCGGATGCAATTGTCGAAGGTGTGGAGTATGCAGGGTTTGATTCAATCGTCACTTCCAATAACCACAGCCTGGACATGGGCGCACAGGGCATCGAACGCACAGTCCAGAAGCTTGAGGAAGCGGATATGGATGTTGTGGGTACATATGAGGAAGCACCGGAAGAGCGCCATGTCATTAAAGATGTCAACGGCATCAAAGTGGCGTTGCTCGCGTTTACAGAAAGCATGAACGGCATGGACGAGCCGTATACGGACGAAGAAGTGCATAATATGATTGATGTCATCTCTGAAGAGAATTTGACAGCGGCCATCGATGCAGCGAAAGCGGATGAACCGGACATCATTCTCACATACATGCACTGGGGCCCTGAATATGTAGAGGAGCCGGGTGACAGCCAGAAACATTACGCACAGTTTTTAGCGGATCAGGGCGTGGACCTCATCATCGGTTCCCATCCGCACGTGCTGCAGCGCGGGGAAACCATTGAATCCAGCGACGGTGAACATGAAGCATTCGTCGCTTACTCACTAGGTAACTTCGTTTCCAACCAGCGCCTTGAAACAATCGGAGAGGACTTCCAGCCGAATGAAGACGGCGTCATTATGCACTTCGATATTGAAAAAGATACGGCATCTAATGAAACGACAGTGGCCGACATCAGCTACACGCCGACATGGGTGTACCGCCACAGTGAGACCGGCGAGAGACCGTTTGATTATGAGATACTGCCTGTAGAAGATTTCCAGGGTGACGAAAATCTGCCGGACAGTATATTGGAACGTCTCGACCGCTCGCTTGAACGGACAAATTCAAGGTTGAATTTAGAATAATGAAATCTGAATAAACGGATGATCGATTAACGCTCAGAGTTAATGATTTGTTCGTTTATTCTTTTTAAATCATGAAATTGCAGGTGTAAAGATGAAGAAATGGATTGGCATCATAATTGGCGTGATAGCGGTTCTCGCAGTCACTGTAATAGTATTATTAAACTTTACGAATATTTTCCAGGCAAATGAAGATGAAGCATTGAATGAATATGTTTCAAATTTTGAAGAAGGCAGCTATGAAGAAATCTATGAAAATCTCAGCGCAGAGCATAGAGAAGAATACAGCGCTGAAGATGTGACAGAACGTTATGAAAAGTTTTACGAAGATCTGGGCGTTGAAAAAAGAGAAATCAACAACCTAGAACTGGATGAAGAAAACTCTACAGATGTCCATAAGATCTACGACGGGGAATGGGCAATCGATTCCGCATACGGCGAACTTACCAAAGATATCGAGGTAAGCCTTTTATACAATGAGGAAGAGAATGACTGGCATGTGGAATGGACACCTGACATGATCATTCCGGAGCTTGGCAATCATGTACTGGACTTCAACTTCACTAAAGGTGAGCGCGGTGAAATCCAGGATAAATCCGGAGAACCCCTGGCGTTCAACGGTCATAAGGAAGTGGTCGGCTTTATTGCCGGAGAGGTTGAAGAAGAAGACCTGACGGCTCTGAGCGATACGCTTGAAATCAGTGAGGAATCACTGGAGAGCACTTTCAATCAGGAGTGGATCAGTGAAGGGATGTTTGTTCCCATTAAGGAAACACACCGGTTTTCTGATGAGGACAAAGCCGGTTTTGAAGAGAACAATCTGCAGGTGCAGGAAGAGCCTGCCCGTGAATATACGCTGGATGCGGCAACATTCCATCTGCTCGGCTATGTCGGCGGCGTGAATGCAGAAGAACTTGAAGAATCGGATTATTTAAGCGAGGGCGATGTGACCGGCAAGCGCGGACTCGAACAGTTATACGATGAACGTCTTCAGCCGAAAAGCGGTTATGAAATCGCGATTACGGATGACAGCGGCAATGTCGTCGAGACTTTATTCAATGAAGCGGCCGAAGACGGATCGGATATTGTACTGACGATAGATAAGGAGCTGCAGGAAATCATCTACAGTGAGATGGAAGATGATTCAGGCTCAAGTGTGGCAATGGATCCGGCCAACGGCGATATGCTTGCCACGGTCAGCTATCCGAGCCCGAGCCCGTATGATTTCATGTTCGGCATCAGCCAGAATGATTTGGAAGAACTTCAGGAGGATGATGAAAACCCGCTCATCGGTAAATTCAACCGGACGACTTCACCGGGTTCGACCCAGAAGATTCTTTCTGCATTGGTTGCGCTCAATACCGATGGATTTGACCGTGATGCGACCCGTGAAATTACAGGCAAGAGCTGGCAGCAGGATGATTCATGGGGCGGCTACAGCGTCAACCGCTATCATGTGGAAGACGGCGCGTTCGACCTTGACCGGGCTATCACAAGTTCCGACAATATCTACTTTGCACAGACGATGCTGGAAATTGGGGGCGAACGCTTCACCGAAGGCATGCACGCGCTCGGAATCGGTGCAGAGTATGATACAGACTATCCGATATATACAAGCCAGGTGGCAAACGAGGAACCGATTGAAAATGAAGTACTGCTTGCCGACAGTGCATACGGCCAGGGTGAGCTGCTGATTTCACCGATACAGATCACTTCGATCTATGCAGGTGTCATCAACGGCGGCGATATTTACGTGCCGCATATACTTGCGGATTCTGAAGATGAAATCCAGGTGGAGAACATCGCAGACGAGGATGATCTGGACTACCTTGAAAGTGCAATGAGAAGCGTCGTGACCGATTACCACGCAAGCGATATGGAACGGGACTATGCGTCATTTGCAGGCAAGACAGGCACCAGTGAAAATAAAATGTCACAGGACACACGCGGTTCGGAAACGGGCTGGTTCATCGGTTATGATCAGGATTCAAAAGACATGATTTTAAGTCTTTACGCTGAAGATGTGGAAGATCGCGGCATGAGTGAATATTCAGCACAGAAATTTGCGGATATTCAAGATGAGTACAGAGATGCAGAATAATAAAATAGTAAAAAACGCTTATTCTTTATATATACAGGATAAGCGTTTTTTAAGGTGTAAAACTGCAACCATTCGGTTTACTATCCAATTTTACTATGCTAAGCTTTTTATAATTATCTGAATAATTTCGCTCGACGTTCAAGTGATTTTTAACAAAGAATTCTGACGGGAAGGAGATTTTCAATATGGACGCATTTCCATTATCAGGATGGCTGATTTTAATTTTGCCGCCCATACTTTTTATCGGTTCAGTCGTCATATGGTATATACGGGAACTCAAAATGGAAAAACTGGAAAATGAACTTTTTAAAAAACAAAAAGGAAATGAGGAGGCTTAATCAATGGGTGGTACCGGTATACTAATAATTGTTATCTTGTATCTCGTATTTCTGTTGGGCCTCGGTATGTGGTCTGCCAGATTAAGCAGTAAAGGTTCTTCCGAATATTTTCTTGGCGGAAGGAATCTTGGGCCATGGGTTCTATCCATGAGTGAAAAAGCATCGGAATCCAGTGGTTTTATGACGGTCGGTCTGCCTGGTGAGGCATACTCGACTGGTATGAGTGCAGCATGGAACGCAGTATCCAGTGTGTTCTCCATCTTCAACTGGCTGTTCTTCGCAAAAAGGATACGCCGTTTATCAGAGCTGCAGAATTCAATTACAGTGCCGGATTTCCTGTCCGCACGTTTCAAAGATGATACACATGTCATGAGATGGGTCTCCATCGTTGTCATGACAGTTTTCATGACGGTATATGTTACGGCTCAGTTCGTGGCATTTGGTGTTTTATTTGAAGTCGTACTTGGAGTCAGCTTTTCGACAGGTGTCATCGTCGGCGGTATCGTTACGATCATCTATACGATGATGGGCGGTTTCCTTGCGGTGTCCCTGACTGACTTTATACAAGGTTTACTGATGGCATTTGCATTTTTCGTATTGCCGATTCTCGGTATTATAGAAATTGGCGGCTTCACGGAAATGGGCTACCAGCTGTCAGATATGATGGGCGAGGAATTCCTTGCACCATTCTTCGGCAACTCGGCACTGACAGTGGCGGGCCTGATCGCTATTATCAGTTACTTATTCATCGGAATCGGATTCAACGGTTCCCCGCACGTTCTGGTGCGTTACATGGCACTGAGAAATACGCGTGATGTAAAACGTATTGCACTGATTGGTATCGTCTGGATGATGATTGCATACTACGGTGCCGTTCTTATCGGTATGTCGGGCCTTGCATTATTCCCGGGCATTGAGAATCCGGAACATATTTTCCCGACAATGACCGTTGAACTCTTGCCTTGGTGGCTAGCAGGTGTCATTGTTGCAGCGGCATTGTCTGCAATGATGTCATCAATCGACTCCATGCTGCTGATTGCATCTTCAACGATCGCTGAAGATATGTGGAATAAAATTTTCAATAAAGGCGAGCTCAGAGAGGATAAGACAATTCTTATCTCCCGTATCGCAACGGCTGTACTCGGTGCGTTCGCAATCATCATCGCCCTGAACCCGCTTGACTCGGTCTTCTGGCTGGCAGTCTTCGCATGGGCGGGTCTCGCTACATGTTTCGGACCGCCGATTATCCTTTCAATTTTCTGGAAGGGTGTCACTAAAGTCGGAGCAATCACAGGTATGATTGTCGGACCGGTTGTAACAGTCATCTGGTATTTCTGGCCGCCGGTTGATATTTATGAAGGCGGACCGGCGTTTATTGCGGCATTGGCTGCAATCGTTGTGGTCAGTCTGTTCACAAGACCGCCTGAAGACGATGACTTTGATAAGTTATGGGATGACTTCACCGAGAAGAACGAACTTGGCAGATTTTCATTCCTGCCTTCGGATGAACAAGTCATTGAAAATCTGAAAGCGAGCAACCTGGACAATAAGACTGAAAAAGAAATTATTATGGACCTGATTGACCGTGATTATAAATCGGCGGGTACATTCAGAACGACGGGAACAGCTGAAACGAATGGATAAAAGGATGAAAATAGATGGATAACGTTGAAAACCAACAGGTCTCTATCATCAATACACCAATGGATCTGAGCGATAGGGAACTGGTTGGTTATCCGTACTTGATCGTATTATGTAAAGTGACCATGCCGCGGATATTCATGAAACCGAGAACGGCATGGACGGTCATTACGGTGGACCTTGTAAAAGGTGTGCCGCTCCGTTCAAATATGTTCCCAGAAACGAATGAAATCAATATAGATTCTTCAGCATTGGTGCCCCCGGTACTGACTACGGAAGAAGCCATCAATAAAGCGCGAAAATTGGTAATCAGATGGGTGATGCATAAATTTCATGCATTCAAAAACCCTGAAATAGAAATTGTACAGCAGCAGGAAGTATACAAGGCATTTTTCTTCTCAGAAATAGACGGCAAGGAAATATTGGTCGATTCTGTCAAAGGTCTGACGGGCGAAGATCTATAATCTATATGAAAGCAGGGATACTGTGTTTGATTTCAAATCAAGAAGATCACGGGTCATCGATAAACTTCAAGAACAGGGCGATGCAGTCGCAGTCATTATGAATCCGGACTACGTCTATTATCTGACAGGTTATCACGGCGCTCTTGGTATCGAGTGGGGCCGGCCGAATATCTTCATCCAGACTGTAGACGGCGAATCAGTACTTATTGTTCCTGTAATGGAAGAAGAAATGGCGCACAAACAGACGGATGTCACAACAATCATTCCGTGGACAGACGGCATAGACGGGGAGTGGCGCCCGGATCTGAAAAAGTATCTGGACAAATATAAAAATGACAAAGTTTCCGTCGATTATATGTGGATGCCGCGCGTCGTCTGGGACTTTATCGGAGAAGTGATTCCAAAAGACCGCATATCCGATATCGGGCCGGAAATAGACAGGCTCAGGAGCATTAAAGATCCGCAGGAAATCCAAGTCGCAAGACACGCAGGCGAAGTCGCTGTGGAAATGCTGAAAGGTGCGATGAAAGTCGCAGCATCCGGGGTTTATGAATACGAAGTGGAACTCGCATCAAAAGAAGCGGGTACACGCCACGCAGCAAAGCTGATGGAAGAACACTATCAGCATGTGCAGCCCTTTAACTATCCCGGCATCGGAAATAAACAGATTATGAGCTCAGGAAGCGAAATCACAATGTGCCACCACAGGAGCGGCATGACGAAACTCGTCCATGGCGAGCCACTCTTCATCTGCCACTGCGGTACGGCAGAGTTCAAAAACTTCTTCGTCGGATTCGACCGTACACTTTTCGTCGGCGACATCAACGACGAGGCTGCAAAAATGCTCGATGTGGCCGAAAAGGCACAGAAATCTGCGATAGCCCAGATTAAGCCCGGTGCGTATGCGAAAGACGTATTTGAGGCATATGCCGGAGTCATCGAAGACAATGGCTATCCGATTCCGTTCAGAGCCGGCCGCTCTTTAGGATTCTCATACACTGCCTCCCCGGAACTTGCGAAAAACAGCGAGGCGGTCATTGAAGAAGGCATGGTATTTGCCGTCGACGGAGGTACGGACTCTGACAACTACCGCACCCAGGTCGGCGACAGCATACTTGTCACTAAAGACGGGGTAGAATATTTAACACCGTTTACGAAAGACCATGACAAGCTGATCGTAGGAAAATAAAGCCCTGCTCACATAGAGATGAAATCAGCCGTAAGTGAGCAGGGCATAGACGATACACAATAGCCCCATACACAAAGAGTCACTGGATTTTATTTTCCAGTGACTCTTTTTTAATCTTTTGTATTTTTACGAATGGCTCTGGTTCAGTTTCAGCCTACGCTTCTTCTCTGATTGATCAACCAGCAGATTGGCAGCTGCGTCGCCGGTAACATTCATCGTTGTATATGCCATATCAAGCAGACGGTAAATCGCAGCAATCGGCCCCATCATTTCAATCGGCAGTCCGAGCAGCGTTAAAAATGATGCGCCGAGGACGATACCGCCGCCGGGAATACCGGGGGCAGCCATATTCAATACTGTAGCAATCAGGACAAGATAGATGATCTGGCCGACATCGAGCGGCAAGTTGTAAAAGTCGGAAACGAATACCGCAAGCACACTGAATGATACTGCACCACCGGCCATATTAATGGTGGTACCAAGCGGGACGACAAAATTCGTAATGGATTCAGATGCTTTGAAATCCGTTTTTGAAACGCGCATCGTTGTCGGCAGGGTAACCGCGGAGCTCGTTGTAGATAATGAAACCAGCCATACTTTGTATATACCTTTGATGAATTGTAATGGTGTCCGACCGGTATATAGCCATACAGGTATAAGCATGACAATGATGAAAGCCATAATACATCCGAGATATGCGGTAAATATGTAGAGTCCGAGCGCTGAGAAAATCCCGGTGCCGTATTCAGCAACCGCAAATGCCATCAGTGAAATGATACCGATCGGTGTCGTTTCCATAATAAAGTCCAGTACTTTGAAAATGACTTTTGAAAGACTGTTGATCACATTCTTTACGGGTTCGGCTTCCTTACCGACGATGACAATCGCAATGGAGAAGATGGCGGTGAACAAAATCGTCGCCAGTATATCACCTTCGGATATGGCCATAAATAAGTTGTCGGGAACGATATTCATAAAGAATTCAGCCAATGTCGGTTCTGCAACTTCTCCGTCATACCCGGCAGATTCAACATCGATTCTCTGACCCGGACGGACCAGGTAGGAAATGACCAGACCGATGGCAGCTGTACCGATGAACATCAGCACGAAAACTATAATACTCTTTAAACCGATACGGCCGAGATCCTGTGAGCTGCCGATATTGATGATGCCTGTGGAAACAGCTACAAAAATGACCGGAATAATCATCATTTGGATCAGGTTTAAGTAAATATCTCCGACAAAGCTTGTCTGGATGGAGAATTCGGGGAAAATTATTCCCAGCAGTATACCCAGTCCAAAACCGATGGCAATGCGGGTGAATAGATGATTTTTTCCTGTCAGTAATTTTTTCATTGAAATTTGCTCCTTAAAAGATGATGGCAGCAGGCTGCAGAAGTACCGAAAAACAATTTAAAAAATTATTAAATTTAAAAAAGTGATTAAATTCTAACAATTTAAAACGGACCTGTCAATACATGTTTTAAGCGAGGTGATCAATGGTTTCGTTTTCATTTCATTTAGAATAAAAAAACGCCCCATCCAAAAGGATGGAGCGAAATTCAAGTCTTTCAATTAAAACATTTCTGAAGCGACTTTTTGGTTCAAGAAGTTAAGCAGATAATCCGGGCTGCCTGTCTTCTGGTCTGTACCTGAAAGTTTGAAACCGCCGAATGGGTGGTATCCAACGACAGCTGCAGTACAGCCGCGGTTCAGGTAAAGGTTACCAACATCGAATTTGCGAACTGCCAAGTGCCAGTTTTCACGTGTATTCGTGATGACTGCACCAGTCAGACCGTATTCAGTGTTGTTTGCAACTTTAAGACCTTCTTCGAAATCTTTAACTTTAGTGAAGCCGACAACAGGCCCGAAGATTTCTTCCTGCATGATTACAGCTTCCGGATCAAGGTCTGAGAAGATTGTCGGGTGCACAAAGAATCCAGTGGAATCGTCTGTTTCTCCGCCAAATTCAAGTTTACCTTCTTTTTTGCCTGTTTCGATATATTCTTTAATGTTGTTGAACTGTTTCTGGCTGACAACAGGTCCCATGTCAGTGTTGTCCACTGTGTTACCTACAGTCAGTTCTTTCGCCAGTTCGATTGATCTTGCAAGTACTTCATCATGAACATCTTCGTGAACGACAGCACGTGAACATGCTGAACATTTCTGTCCTGAGAAGCCGAATGCTGAAGTGACGATAGATTCAGCTGCCACATCAAGGTCAGCATCTTTATCAATGACAATTGTATCTTTACCGCCCATTTCAGTGATTGTGCGTTTAAGGAAGTGCTGGCCTTCCTGAACGACTGCCGCTCTTTCCGTGATGCGGAGTCCAACGCCTTTAGAACCTGTAAATGTGATGAAGTGTGTTTTATGGTGGTCTACCATGTAGTCACCGATGTCACGTGATGAACCAGGGACAAAGTTGACCACGCCTGCAGGCAGTCCTGCTTCTTCAAGGACTTCCATCAGTTTATATGCAATCAGAGGTGTATCTCCTGAAGGTTTTAACAGTACTGTATTACCTGCAACAACCGGTGCAAGTGTCGTACCTGCCATGATCGCGAATGGGAAGTTCCACGGCGAGATTGTTACACCGACACCCATCGGCTGATAGAAGTAGCTGTTTGTTTCACCTTCACGGTCAAGTGTCGGTTTACCGTCTGCCAATTCCACCATTGAGCGGGCATAGTATTCAATGAAGTCGATTGCTTCATTTGTATCTCCATCAGCTTCATTCCATGGTTTACCAGCTTCGTACACCATTAATGCTGAGAATTCATGTTTTCTCCGGCGAATGATTGCTGAAACTCTTAAAAGCAGATCTGCACGTTCCTTTGCAGTCCACGCACTCCATGATTCAAATGCTTCTTCAGCAGCTTCGAAAGCCTGCTCGATATGATCTGTTTTAGCTTTTGAAACATGACCAAGAATCTGCTCTTTATCAGCAGGATTGATAACAGTCGTTTTATCGTCTGTCATAATTTCTTTTCCACCGATTACGAGTGGACGGTGAACACCAAAATCTTCTTTCACTTGCTCTAATGCTTGTTTGAATGCCTGCTTGTTTGATTCTTGTGTAAAATCAGTCGCAGCCTCTGCTTTGTAAGGCAATACCATTAAAAATTCCTCCTAAAATAAAATTATTGCGAGAAAGCGCATATGTTTATTCTACCCTAAAAATTTAGGATTATGCAAAAGAAAAGGCTTACATTTCAAAGTGGTAAAAAGTCGCAATATTCGTTAAAATGAAAGGAAATATATAAAGGGGAATCTCAATGGAAAATCGTTTGGAAGTACAGGTATTCAGGGGTGAAACCGTGAGGATGTGTGACGGCATAAAATTATCCGCAGATATTTACAGACCGGAAGAAAAAGGAGAGTTTCCGGAAGAAAAAGGGGAGTTTCCGGGCATCGTCATCCGGACACCATATGGAAAATCGACGGCAGCACATCATGATACCGGGATGTTTTTTGCACAGCACGGCTACATCGTCATGGTGATGGATGTCAGAGGCCGGGGAGACTCTGAGGGTGTGTTCAAAGAGTACAGAAATGAAGGCGCCGACGGCTATGATTCAATCGAATGGCTGGCTGCACAAAATTATTGTACCGGAAATATCGGTACACTCGGCGGCTCATATCTCGGCAGAATCCAGTGGCTCACCGCACTGCATCAGCCGCCGTCCCTGAAAACGATGGTACCGATCGTCACACCGTCCGATCCGTTTGTAGAATGGCCGACAGGTGTGCCCGGACCCCACAGTATCTGCTGGACATATATGACAAGCGGTCGGGTCCAGCAGAATATCAGTCTGGTCGACTGGGAAAGCGTATATGAAACACTGCCGCTGATCGACATGGATAAAGCGTCCGGCAGATATTCCGAACGCTGGCGCGAAGAGGTCAGTCATAACCATCTCGATGACTGGTGGAAAGAATTGTGCTATCAGGATAAATTCGATGATATCGACCTGCCTGTGCTGCATATTTCCGGCTGGTATGACGATGAGCAGATCGGCACCCCGTTGAATTTTCATGGTATGACGCATACACAGAAGGATAAGAAATCCAAAAACCAGCAGCGGCTGCTGATGGGCCCGTGGTCACATCAGGTTAACAGCTCGACGAAAGTCGGGGGAATCGACTTCGGTGAAGATGCATTGATCAATATGAACGATTACCAGCTCAAGTGGTTCGACTTTTATTTGAAAAATAAAAACCATGGGCAGGAGAACGCTGCACCTGTGGACATTTTCGTCATGGGCGATAATGAATGGCGCGAAGAATACGAGTGGCCGCTTAAACGGACGGAGTGGACCAAATATTATTTGAACAGCAGCGGCAGGGCGAATTCAAGGTTCGGCGATGGCACGCTGCAGACGGAAATACCGAAGCAGAGTGAAGCGGACCAGTATGACTATGATCCGTCAGCCCCCGTGCCGTTCATCACGGAACTGGTGTCCCATCAGATCGGCGGACCGGATGATTACTCGGCGATTGAACGACGTGATGATATGCTTGTCTATTCGACGGAGACACTCTCTGAAGATACAGAAGTGACGGGACCGGTGACTGCGGAACTTTATGCATCGACCGATGCGAAGGATACTGATTTCATGGTGAAGCTTCTGGATGTTCATCCCGGCGGATATGTGCAGAGACTGACGGACGGCATGGTTAGAGGCCGTTTTAAAAAGGGTATGGACAAGCCAGAGCTTTTAACACCGGGCGAAATTTATAAATTTGAAATCGACTGCTGGAACACGAGCCATGTATTTAAAAAAGGACATAAAATCAGAGTGGAAGTGGCATCCAGCGCATTTCCAAAATATGACCGTCAGCTGAACACAGGTGACACGTTGGGCGTGACGAGTGAGATGAAAACGGCAAAGCAGACGATTTATCATGATGGGGCGCACCCGTCAAATATCAAATTACCGGTGATTCCAAGATGAATATTGAAGAAAGATACTTAAAAACAGTCATTGAAAAATTTAAAGATATTAAGCAGCTCGGTGACAGGACGATTGAACAGTTGAACGATTCGGAACTGCATTGGTCTATAAATGAAGAATCGAACAGTATTGCCGTCATTATGAAACATTTGAGTGGCAACATGATTTCAAGATGGTCTGATTTTTTAACTTCAGACGGCGAAAAAGAATCGAGGGACAGGGACTCGGAATTCATGGATGCTGCGGAATCCAGAAAAGAAATAATTGATGGTTGGGAACAAGGCTGGGACACGCTCCTCGGTACATTATCAAATCTTGAAAGTGAAAATTTGCTGGAAACCATACGCATCAGAAGTGAAGAACATATTGTCATTGAAGCAATTGAAAGACAAATGTCCCATTATTCCTATCACATAGGACAGATTGTATATATCGGCAAGCAGATTAAAGGCAGCGAATTTAATCCATTAACGATACCGAAAGGAGAATCGGAAAAGTATCTGGCTGAAATGAAAAAGAAGCACGATAAATAACCGGTGGTGATGACCATGGATATCAATGCAGTACTGGAATACTTTAAAACTCATTACAATGATACGACGGTAAAAGAAGCGGCTGACTATTTCGGATATAGTGAGTCGCATTTTTATCGTGTCTTCAAAAAGGAAACGGGTGTCACCCCGCAGGATTATCTCGTGAGCCTGAAAGTGCAGAACAGTGTAGAGCAGCTTTTAAAGACGAATGCCTCCGTCCTCAATATCCAGTTGAAGTCCGGCTATTTAAGCGAGGGGACTTTTACAAACCGCATCAAAAAATCAATGATCTTGTCGCCGAAACAGCTGACGATGCAGCACTATAAGATTTACAGCGATTATAAGCTGTATGAAGATGATGAGCCGCTGGAAGAAGTCAGCGAACAGGCAGACCTTACCGTCCGTCTGACTTCCAGTGAGACATTCGAAGGCATCATATTCATCGGGTTGTTCAAAAAGCCGATACCAAACCAGTCTCCCGTGATCGGTAAAGCGATATTGAAATTCGATAAAGAACGGGACGTTTATTTTAACGATGTGCCTAACGGCGATTATTACTGCCTTGCATGTGTCATTCACAAAACTTACAATCCACTCAAAATCTTTGTCCACAAAGATAATTTGAGAGGCAGAGTGGAAGAGAAGATGACTTTTCCCGGGAAATATAAAAAGACTTTGAATTTGCGGCCGCCGCTGCCTGAAGACCCTCCAATCACTTTGAATCTTCCCCTGTTATTCATCAATATTTTAAAAGAGCAGAGAAATGAATATAGAGCGGATTAGAATAATAAATACAGGACAGGAAACTTTATAATTGATGTGAGTAGAATATCCATCAGCAGAATCTTAAGAATGAATAATGAGAGGAGAGAATCAAATGGTCAAACATTTTCAGTATTTCAATTTCCAGAATGCACTTGAAGCAATCGACTATTATAAGAATAATTTCAATGCTTCTTTAATTTCCATACAGATGATGGATGACACAATGTTCGAGGATACTTCCGAGTTTAAAGATATTCCGGCAGACATAAAAGAAAACTTCGTCATGCATGCCGAGATAGAAATCATGGGACATGGTTTCTACATCAGTGATACATGGAACAGGAAACCCATCAATAATGAAGGTGCAATGATGGCCTTCGTCTTCAACCTCGAAACCGAAAAAGACAGGATGATCTCATTTTATGAACAGGCGGTTGAATCCGGAGTGGATGTGCAGATGCCGCTCGAAGAAACGGAATGGACACCGATGTTTGCATCTTTCAAAGATAAGTACGGCGTCAATTGGATGTTGAGCGGTGAGTAACGATTGAATCTTAAAACAGGCTGCATTTCAGAAATCACACTGATCTGCAGTCTTTCTTTTCATTATTATATGAACATATGCTAATATATAGATGTATAAAGAATCAGGGGTGGATATATGGATTATAGAAAACTGGATTCAGAAACGATAGATACTGTCACTCAAACGTTCAAGGCACTCGGAGACCCGACGAGGATACGTATATTGACTTATCTGTCGGGCGACGAACATTCGGTCGGTGACATTTCAAATACATTGGATATTAAACAGTCAACGGTTTCACATCAATTGAAGACGCTTAAAAATCTGAGGCTGGTTAAATCGCGGAGAGAAGGCACCACAATCTATTATTCCCATGATGATGACCACGTCATGCTGATGCTGGATCAGATGATCAGCCATATCGAACATGATTGATTTTTCGTTTAGGAGGTATTGTTATGAGTCATGATCATTCGCATGATGCGAATAAAAAGACATTGTTCTTTGCGTTTATCATCATTACATTTTTCATGATCATCGAAGCCATCGGAGGTTTCCTGACGAACAGTCTGGCACTTCTGGCGGATGCCGGTCATATGCTGAGTGATGCGATTTCACTCGGTGTTGCGGTGGTTGCCCTGACACTCGGTGAAAGGGTCGCAAACTACAGTAAGACATACGGCTATAAACGGTTTGAAATACTCGCCGCCGTGTTCAACGGCGTCACTTTAATATTGATTTCAGGATTCATATTTTACGAAGCGATCGGCAGGTTCCAAAACCCGCCGGAAGTGGCATCATTCGGCATGCTCGGCATCGCGGCAATCGGTCTCGTTGTCAATATCATCGTCGCATGGATGCTGATGCGGAGCGGCAGTACCCAGGATAACCTGAATATGAGAGCCGCGTTCCTTCACGTATTAGGGGACATGCTCGGTTCCGTCGGCGCCATCATTGCTGCGCTCCTGATGATTTTCTTCAACTGGGGCATTGCCGACCCGCTTGCCAGTGTCATTGTCGCTGTGCTCATCCTGATCAGCGGCTGGCGGGTGACGAAAGACGCGCTGCACGTCCTGATGGAAGGCACACCGGTCAATGTCGACCTCGAAGCCATCGTCCGGAGGATCAAAGCTTTCGATGAAGTGAAAGGTATACATGACCTGCATGCGTGGACAATCACAAGCGGTATGAACGCGCTGTCCGCCCACGTCGTTGTAGACGGGGCTATGACAGTATTAGAAAGTCAGGCACTGCTTCATAAAATCGAACACGAACTGGAAGAGAATGATATCGGGCACGTCACGATTCAGATTGAATGTGAAGACCACAGCCACGGCACGGAAGTCATCTGTGATATGGCTTTCCGGACGGAATCAGATCATCACCACGGCCATGCCCATTAAAAATAAAGGCTTAAATCCTGTTGAGAGGATCTAAGCCTTTTCATTTATCAGTTTCACGATGAAATCGGAAGCGGATGTCAGCTCTTCAGAGGAATAGGGCAGTGCTTTTGTGGAATCCATAAGAAACCGTGACAGTTCATCAGGGCTCATCTCTTCAGATTTCATAAACGCTCTGTATCTGTCTTTCGTATAGCCGTCCAGATCGAAATATGCACGGACTGAATCCATATCGTAGTGATGGGCTGCCTGGAGGACGACAAGCATGGTGAAGTGGTTCAGATAATAGATGGACAACGGGAGATCTCCCATTTCATCCCGGGCGTAATTCGCCAGCAGATAATAGCATTTGACTGCGGTGTATTTGTTTTCATCATTGATATGATCATGGACTTTCTCTTCTAAATAACCTATAGCAATCTGATGGTCGGCCAGATTTTGATGATCCAGATAAAATTCATAGACTTCATGCACATCAAAGCTGCCGTTGAAATGGAAATAGTTTAAAAAGCGGGTCTGACTGTAAAAATTGGACCACCCTTCAGAAAGTTTATAGACATTTTTTAAGGGAACATCCGTGAAATCAATTTCTGTTGCATACTGAAGAATCCTTTTGATGAGTTCGGGTTTATTTCCTGAAACTTTGAATCCGGAATCTTTTAAAATGTATTTCAGTTCAAATGCCCTTAACTTTTGGAGGGTTTCAGGCAGGCTGTCATCCTCATAGATCACACCTGCATCTAAAAGACGCCGCACGAGATCCGCCGGCTGCCGGTCATACTGGAACTGCCAGAAATCATATTTATGTACTTCTTCAGTTGTTCTGTCAGTAATATAGTGCATGAAAAGGACTTCCACCGCACCCAGTTTCAAATTCATCACCTCTTTGAAAACCCATATGTATTATAAATAAAAGCACCGGGAATTTCCCGATGCTTCCAGTATCATTTTTTATAGTCATACTCATTGGAGTCATAATCGTATTCATTTTTTACTGCAGGGTCAGCAGCTTTCTTTATTTGATTGTCATCATTTACTGATCTGTAATCATATTCATGACCATTCTCAGTGTCTTTAAGGGTGATATCATTATCAGCTTCGATATCTTTACTTTTTGAAGCGGGGCCGTAATCAGATGAATAGGCGCCTGACACTTCCGCAGCCCGGTTCTGCGCATCGAGCCTTTCATTCTGCGCAGCTTGTGCTTCCATTGCCTGTGCATCCTGCTGCTGGGTTTCATGATATTCACGAGCTTCTTCCTGTACATATCCATCTTCATCAGCCGCATGATCTTCTTTAAGCAAAAGAATTTCTTTTCTGTCCAGAGCATATTTGAAGTGCTCTTTTTCACTGTCTGTGATATCGAATCCGCCCAGAACTTTGTCTTTCGGATCGTCATCGGAAAACATTGAGACGAATTTGTCCCATGTCGTACCTTCAGAATTTTTAAAGTTCACGCTTCTATATTTCAAATAGGCATCTTCAAGCTTTTGTTTGGATATCACCGTAATTTCATTTTCTTCAAAACCTTCCGTACGCAGCTGTTCAATTCTTTCCATTAAATCCTGTTCCGCAGCAAATTTCTCAAAGCGGCTCATCATCAACCCTCCAGATAATATAATGATCTCATTGTATTATTTTACCCCTTTTAAAACCGCATAAACTTGACTGAAATAAAAAAATCCCCGGTTGGTTTACCAGGGGACGGTTATATAATCTAGCCTTGTCTGATTCCGTATTCATCTTCTTCAGGCTGCATATTGACGACATTATCTTTGACTGTATGATAATAATTTCTTTCTTCTTCTTTTTCCTCTTCTTCTTCTAATATGGCATCCACTTTGGCATGCTGAACTTCTTCTTCCTCAAGTTCAAGTTCTTCATCATAGTCTGTGACGTAAGTGCTCATGTCTATGCGGTGAGTGTCTTCGTCAGTTCTGATCTCATTGACCGGCTTCTCTTTTTTCTGTGCCACTTCCGTAGTGACGGTAATGCCGTCATAATCTTTTGTCACCGTTTCGCGTTCTTTTTCTTTGATCATTTCATCCGACCTCTTTTCTTCATCATCTGAAATACTGCCTGTTTTACTTATTGTATCTTCGGCTGCATCACGGGATTCATCTGTGGAACTGTCAGCACTGTTTTCATGCGCTTCTTCCACTTCTTCAGTGTGTGACAGACCTCTCACGAACAATAAAATACTTCCCTCATCCAAAGCTTTGTCATACTTGACTTTATTATCTCCGGACAGATTGAGCTGGTCCATGACACGCGTGCCTGCGTCATCATCACCGAACTTTGAAGCGAAACGGTCCCACAATGTACCATGAGATTTTTTGAAGTTGACAGACGTGTAGTAAATGATGGAGTGATTGTCCAGCTTGTCATCTGAAACGACTGTAATATCCTCATCTTTTATATCATCGATACGCAGCTGGTCAATACGTCTGAACAACTGCTCTTCATCATTAAACACTTCAAACTGACTCATTTACAGCCCTCCTGATTATGCTTTTAACGTTATTATACAGTATCATTCTTATAAAATAAGGTGTCATGTTTGTATGAAATGTTAACTTTGGGTGAACAAAGTAACTTTTGATAGTCCACTTCAGCTGATATGCTTTTTATTCGCATGATCCGAACCGACACGATTTTTAAAGTATGCGATGTGCCTTTTGCCGAGATGGACGGCCATACCGGCAAGAACGAAGAGCCAGACACCTGCCGCTCCGAATATTGTAATGTAAGGAATAATCATTAAAAATTCCATTTCCAGAACAATGGACAGGTGGATTGTACCTATCGTATACATTGCGACTGGAAAAGCCATGGCCCACATTTCCGGAGTGTAGGAGAGTGGATAGCGGCGCACGATGTGACGCCATATACCGAGAGTGATCAGAAGTGGAATCCACCATGAACCGAGCACCCAGAAAAACAGTGTAAACCCTTTGATGAAGATCTCAAGTTCAACGATGATGCCTGCACCCGTACCGTGAATCAAGAGGACCGATCCTGCGAGTGTCGTAATCGCAAGCGCCCCCATATTGATCCAGTAGGGCGGTTTTAAGGATGTCTCCTCAATATTGACGAACATCAGACGGTAAAATATAAATGCGATGATATTCAGATACAGCATACATCCGAGAAGGAAGTGACACAATGAAATGAACAGGATGATTTCACTGAATATGCCGATACCCGGTGTAATCAGCGTTCCAAGCACAGCAATCGACTGTGTCGAGACGACGACCAGAAGCCATCCGCCGTTTACGGACTCGTCGATTAACGGCTTCACTTTCTTTACGATGATCAGTGTGAAGAAAGTGTACATCAAAATGATCCACAGTAAAAATGCGATGCTCCAGAATAAAAACCCCCATACGATCAATCCTTTAATGACCACCAGCTGGGTACCGAGCACTTCGGTGCCGGCGATCAAAGTGAAGAAACCGGGTCCTTTTCCGTGATCGGATATATCCTGTAAAAATTCATCAGTATTCAATAAAAGTCTGATGATATTCAATGACAGCAGGACAATATATATGAAGATATTCAAGTAAATAAGAAGTTCAGCTGCGATTTCCAGACCCAGATACCAGAATGACAGTGATAATGCACCCGTTGCCATGACCATCGCAAAATAGCCCGGGAACAGATGGCGGGACTGGCGCTTTAAAAATTCCAGCAAAATATCCACTCTTTCTTATGTAATAATATAAAAGACAACCTATTAATAATATAGGAAAAAGTGAATTATTTCAACTTGGGGAATTGGTCATTCATCGTGCTTTTCCAACTGCCGTTCGCGCGTTTCCTGGATCAGCCATTTGCTGTTATTTTCAGCCTCAAGCCGTTTATTGTCCGCTTTGATGCGGTCCAGAACAGTGCGCATCTCTTCGTTTTCAAGCAGGTAGTTCTCCTGCTTCATGCGTTCAAGTTCCAATTCCTTATCGATATGGTCGAGTCTGATCAGTTCCATATCCTTTTTGTGGTTCAAATAATTTTTAATGACACCGGCCATTATGGCTGCCACTATTATGAATACCCATCCCACTTTTGATAACCTCCTTTAAGAAAGCAGGAGGAATCACCAGCCTGTTTTCTTATACAGTCTTTTCATCAGAATTTTCCAACTGGTGTTCGCGTGTTTCCTGAATCAGCCATTTGCTGTCCTTTTCCGCTTCGAGCCGCTTATTGTCCGCTTTGATGCGGTCCAGCACCGACTGCATTTCTTCATTTTCAAGGAGGTAGTTTTCCTGTCTCAGCCGTTCAAGTTCTATCTCCTTATCAATATGATCGAGCTTCATTTTTTCCATTTTCCTGCGGTGCTTCAAATAATCTCCGATGACGCCGGCGAGTATGCCTGCCAGCACGATGAAGAGTATCCACATGATAAAGCCCCCTTATCTTCCTATTTCATTTGACTTAAGACCACCCCGAGAATGACACCGAAAGACATCCCCAGGGCGATGCCCATAGCGATATTGTCCATAAGGATCCCGATGAATACACCGATGATCGGGCCGAATGCAATGCCCAGTGCAAGGCGATTGTTGTCAATATCGTCATTTTCTTCTGTTTCATCTTCAATCGATTCATTTTTTTCATGTTGATTCTCTTTGTAATCAGTCATGACAAATCCTCCTGAAAGAAACAATTTTCACTTTAATCATACCAGAAATACGTCTATAAAAATATAAAAAAAAACCGGCACAAAAGCCCTGAAGCAATAAAAGAACCGGCCTGGACATCTTGATTTTAAGATATCCAGGCCGGTTTTGCCGGTTTGATCAGAGTAAATACTGATCTCCAATTTTCCTCAACTCTCCAGTGACCGGTTTCCTTCTTTGGATAATATATAATCTTTGTAATCTTCAACGTCAATGTGTTTTTTGATTTCCCGCTCCAAACTTCTGATATGATTCAACTTCGCTATGCTGCTCATCGTGCTGACCGGTTTGTATGCTTTCCAATCGTCCAATTCTGAAAATAGTTCGCGTACGTTTTTCATTTGATTCCCACCTTTTTATTTTTTCAAATAAAATAGCTCTTCCTGAATTAAGAAGAGCTTTAACACGACTTCTTATCATCCAGTTATAACAACTGTTGGATTTGGCACATCGCTTTTACAAGCTGTTGCCGGAGTTTCACAGGGCCAAGTCCCTTCACTCACTCTTAATAAGAGAACTATTTTATTTGATTGTATTATACTGCCTGGCTTTAATTATTTCATCTTATTTGCCTATTTGATGATCAGTCATACTGGAACTGGTCGACGTACTGCCTGTACTCCTCGATCCATCCGAACTGCGGCCAGTCGTTGCCGTCCTCATTCTCCTGCGGTTCACCCGGCGTCGAACGGCCGAGGCGGATGTACTCCGCAAGCGATGCGACCATGTCCTCGACAAGATCCGGATGTTCATCTATCAGGTTGTTTTCCTCACGTATGTCCGCCTCGAGGTCATACAGCTCGGCCGGCTTGAAGGAAGGCTGTTCACCGCGCTCCATCTGCTTCTGCGTGACCATCATGCCGCCGCCTTCTTCAACGAGGTCGAGCTTCCATTTCCCGCGGCGTATGGCGAGCCCGCCGTTGGCCGAGGAGTGGACGACATCCTCCCGGACCTCCTCCGCCCGGCCTTCGAATATCGGCGACAGTGAATAGGAATCCTCCGCCGCATCATCCGGCACCTCCGCATCAATCAGTTCGGCGATCGTGCGGTACAGGTCGGATAGGCTGATCAAGTGATTTGAAATTCCACCGGCCTCGATGGCGGGCGGGTAAGAAACGATCGTCGGCTCCCTGTGGCCGCCTTCCCATATATCGCCTTTCGCGCCCTTGAATATATGGTTCGGGTAGTGTCCTTTGGCATGCAGCGCCTCGAAGCCGGCCACGCCCGAAGCCCCGTTGTCGCTCGTGAAGATGAAGATCGTCTCTTCGAATACATCTTTTTCTTTGAGTTTGTCGATGATCTCCCCGACATAATGGTCGAGCTGCAGGATGAAGTCGCCGTACAGGCCGATGCCGGATTTCCCTTTGAATTCCTTATTTGGCAATAAAGGCCCGTGGACGAGGTGGTTTGGATAGTAGAGGAAGAAAGGATTATCACCCTCCGTGAACTTATCGATCGTCTCAAGCGCCTTCTCCTGCATGACGTCCGGCACTTCCTCGTGGACGAAGTCCGGTGCGATGACGCCATTCTGCCATTTCGTCTGATCATCCGGCCCCAGGCGGTCGAGGTTCGACACGCCCGTCGTGCCGTTCGGTTCCGCCGTCACACGGTCGTTCTCGATGTAGACGAACGGCGGCTGGTCGAGTGAGGCCGGTGTGCCGAAGAAATAATCGAACCCGAGTTCATTCGGGCCGAAGGTGATCGGCTTGGAATAGTCGATATCGAGCCCTTCAAAATCGGCTAGCCCCGCCCGGACGTCGAATATGCCGTCACGGCCGTGGCGTTTCTCCATGCGTGGGAAATCCTCAGGGTCCAGCCCGTACTTCTCGAAGTCCGGCTGATCCGTCAGCTGCCAGCCGAGGCCGAGGTGCCATTTCCCAATGGCCGCGGTCTGGTAGCCCGCGTCTTTAAGCATATGCGCAAGCGTCCGGCGGTCCTCCTCGATCAATGGCATCGAGTCACCAGGCAGGACGTAGCTCTTCAGCTTCGAGCGCCAGTTGTAACGCCCGGTGAGCAGCCCGTAGCGGGACGGCGTGCACAAGGCGGAAGTTGCGTGCGTATTCGTAAATATCATCCCGGACTCCGCCAGACCCTCCAGATGCTTCGTCTTCACTTTGGAATTTTCATTGAAACAGGAGACGTCCCCATACCCGAGATCATCCGCGAAAATCAATACAATGTTCGGTTTCTTTTCAGACATGTCTACACTCCTTAAATATTTGATATTTTCTGTTATCATCGATTATAAAGGAACCCGGAAATCTTATGAAGCGGAACCCCTTATAAGAAGTTGAGGAGGAAAAGCATGAAAGAACATAAAAGCTGCTGCGCCCCGTCAAGGGGAACGGGGGAAATCAGGGAGACACAGGAGATTAAAGATAAAGAAAACCGGGATACTGAAGATATGACGTTCATCCCCGGAGGCACTTTCCTTATGGGCTCGGAGGATCAGGATGCGAACAAAGAGGACCATGAAGGCCCGGTAAGGGAGGTCGAAGTCGACGGTTTTTATATCGATAAGTACCAGGTGAGCAACCGGAAATTCAAGGCGTTCATCGATGAGACGGGTTACGTGACCGATGCGGAGCGGTTCGGCTGGTCGTTCGTGTTCCATATGCTGCTTGCGGAAGTCGATGATAGACATGTGAAAGGGCAGCTGCCGAACACCCCGTGGTGGCTCGCGGTGGAAGGTGCTTCATGGAAACACCCGCACGGACCATCCTCTAACATTGAAGATATCCTGGACCACCCGGTCGTCCATGTGTCGTGGAATGATGCGGAAAGCTACGCCAGATGGGCCGGCAAACGGCTGCCGACAGAGGTGGAATGGGAGTATGCCGCACGCGGCGGACTGGAGCAGAAGCGGTTCCCCTGGGGGAATGAACTCGAACCGGATAAGCATATGTGCAACATCTGGCAGGGTGAATTCCCGATGGATAATACACAAGCCGACGGCTACATCGGCACCGCACCAGTCGACGCTTTTGAACCTAACAGCTACGGCCTCTATAACACTTCAGGCAATGTATGGGAGTGGTGCGGCAACTGGTTTGATGACACACGTCAGGCGAAGGGTATATGCGGCGGCTCATACCTCTGCCACCATTCCTACTGTAACCGCTACAGGGTTGCAGCAAGATCGTCCAACACGGTGGACAGCTCGACCGGGAACATGGGATTCAGGACGGTGAAGGGTTAGTAGCGTTCATAATCCTGCTCTGAAACGAGAAAAAGTGAGGACCTTAGCTGGGCCTGCACTTTTTGACGTGGAAGTCAGTTTTTACTGTTGTAGAGATAACCGATCACAGAGCCGAGTCCGGAGCCTGTCACCATGCCGATTATCGTGCTGTCGAACATGCCGCCGAGTGAGATGCCAAAAGCCGTGCCTGCAACGATGCAGATGCCGAGATAGTTGATTTTGTGCTTTGCATTTCCTGTTTCCCTGGTGGCCATTCATATACCTCCCATGGATTTTTACTGCCCGCGCTGTCTGTTCTTTGAATGTGACAATTAACACTTTTAGAGTACCAGATAAACACCGGGAAATAAAATAAAACCATTATGATCTTCAAACGTTCTTCTGGAAGAAAATTCTTAAATTAATCACTTCAAGTTCTTTCTCAAAATATTCATGATTCTTTCTATTGTTAATATTCAAATAATTCTGTAAAAGTTGTTGACTATATATCATATATCATATATGATATGGAATATATTAATGAAAGGGCTTACATATAGTTTCTTCAATATATGTATTAGATCTTAAGTCTGAAAGTGAAGGAGATAAAGAGTATGCAAACGTTCCTTACGAAAAAAGAGGCGATATATAATACTTTGAAACAGAGAATTTATAATGAAGATTATAAATTTGGAGAAAAACTAGTGATTAGTAAGTTAGCTAAAGAATTTGGCAGTAGTGAAATACCCATCAGAGAAGCATTAAACCAGTTGGAGGCTGATAGTTTAATAGATATAAAACCCCATGTAGGCGCTCGTATTAAAACTCTTTCATCAAAAGAAATTAAAAACATCTTTGATGTCAGAACTGAATTAGAGTCTTTAGCAACAAAGCTTGCAGCAGAGCATTTGAAAGCCGAAGATTTTAAAGAACTCAGAGATATAATTGATAACTCGAAAAGTGTATATCTAGACCATGATTATGAGAAATATAGAGCCTTAAATTTTGATTTTCATATGAAAATCTATAAGAGATGTGAGAATGAGTATCTTTTAAACTTAATTAAAGACTTATGGATGAATTCAAGCCGATATCCTATGGTTTTTGATAAAAATGACACTTTTATTGAAGAATCTTTACAAGAACATGAGGATATTTATCAAGCATTAAAAAATAGAGATGGTGAGAAAGCTAAACAAATTACCTCAAAACACAAAACGAGAGCAGCTAAAGAAATCATAAGATTAGCCAAGGAAAAGTACCAAGATGCTTAAATAATATATAGAAGGTGGATGTTATGAAGCTAGTTTCATTTAATAAAGGTGACCAGATTGGTGTTGGTGTGGTACAAGGTAACAATGTAATTGATATAAGTTACGAATATTCTGACATGCTAAGTATTATTGAAGGAAATGAAGAAGCTCTCAATAATATTAAAGAACAGCTCTTGTTAAGAAAGAAGGTATATCCACTTCAAGAAGATGATTTGGTTGCACCTATTCCAGAAGCGAAAAGAAATATAATTTGTGTAGGATGGAATTATTTAAAGCATTTTAATGAAAGAACTCAACAAGATATCCAATTACCAAACCATCCTAATGTATTTACTAAAGCAACTGAAACAATCACCGGTCCCAACTCGGATATTCCTATATCAGATAAAATTACTAAAGAATTTGATTATGAGGCTGAATTAGCCGTGATTATAGGAAAAGGTGGTTCAGATATATCTGAAAAAGATGCATTGGATCATGTCTTTGGTTACACAGTAGCCAATGATATGAGTGCTCGTGATTTGCAACATTCTAGAGGAGGGCAATGGTTTTTAGGGAAGAGCATAAATAATTCTTGTCCAATAGGACCTTGGATCGTAACAAAAGATGAACTTTCTGATCCTCAGAGTCTTGAAATTAAATGTACTGTAAACGGAAATGTTGTCCAATCAAGTAACACGAGTCTAATGATATTTTCTATAAAACAGATTATTTCCGATATATCTTCGATTATGAAATTATTACCTGGCGATATAATTCTCACTGGTACTCCAGAAGGAATAGGAGCTAAACGAAATCCGCCATTATTTCTTTTTCCTGGAGATACGGTGGAAGTTGAGATAGAAGAGATAGGTAAAATTAAAAACAAAGTTGTAAAAACTCAGAAGCTAAAAGAGATAAACATAGTGAATATTTAATAGGTACAGGAGGTAGCAAGATGAAGAATACAAAGAAATATAGTCAATTAAAGGTAGTTAAAGCAGAAGAGTTAGTTGAACAGACTGCTCAAACTGATAATTTACCTAGAAGGACAGGTGTAGATGCTGAGAGTTTATGGATGGGCAAAGTCACTGGAGCTCCTAATAAAGACTCAGGAGCTCATCACCATGGTGAAGCTACAACAGGTGGATATATATTAAGTGGTAACACAAGAATTTTATTTGGAGAAGATTTTAAAGAGTATGTAGATCTCGGGCCAGGTGACTTTTTGGAAGTTCCACCGTACGTACCTCATATTGAAAGAAACTTGAGTGAAAAAGAACCTGTTGTATTTATTACAACCCGTAATCCTTCCAATATAGTAGTGAACCTAGATACAGAAGAAAAAATAGCTGAAGCTTTTAATAGACCTGGGCTTAAACCAATTATGGTAAAAAGAGGGGAAGATTTAGATGAAGAAACGAGTCAAACCGCATACTTAAAAAGACAGACAGGTGTAGATGCTGATAATTTATGGATGGGTAAAGTCATTGGAGTACCAGGGCATGAATCAGGAAAACACCACCATGGAAATACAGAAACTGCAGGGTATATTCTAAAAGGTAAAACAACTATTCTCTATGGTGATGATTACAGCGAGTCTGTGAATCTCAGTCCAGGAGATTTTATATATATCCCACCAAATTTAAAACATATTGAAAAGAATGAACATGAAGAACCTGTTATTTTTATCACTTCCAGAAATCCTAATAACACTGTAGTAAATTTGGATGAATAAAGGTCATTCTATAATCAAAATTCAAAAATAATCAATAAAAATTTAAAGGGGAAAAACTCAATGAAAAAATTTAAAAACTTATATTTACTGTTTTTAGTCGCAAGTGTTATGACAATTTTAGCAGCATGCGGAGGGGAGAATACTTCAGAGGAGTCAGAAGCTTCGGAGACGGAAAGCACAGGAGAAACTAAAACTATACGTACAGGCACTACTTTAGGTCCTGAACACTCTGTATTTTTAGGATTAGAAGAATTTAAGAAACTTGTAGAAGAAAGGTCTGAAGGTTCTATAGTCGTAGAAAATCATCATAGTGCTGCTTTAGGGGATGACCGTACTATGACTGAAGCTCTTCAATTTGGCACTCAAGAAGTGACGACGCCAGCAACTGCCTCATTAGTGGGTTTTGTTCCAGAACTTAGTATTTTCGATTTTCCATTTTTGTTTCCTGACGAGGAGATAGCGCACGAAGTCTTGAATGGGGAAGTTGGTCAAAAGTTACTTGATAAATTAGAAGAACAAGATCTCGTAGGCCTAGGTTACTTAGAAATGGGCTTCCGTAATTTAACAAATGATGTTCGTCCAGTAGAAAATGCAGATGACTGGAAAGGGCTCACAATTCGTGCAATGCCAAATGAAGTTTATGAAGATACTTTTGAAGCGTTAGATGCAAACCCAACACCACTTGCTTTTCCCGAGCTATTTACAGCGATGCAACAAGGTACTGTAGATGCTCAAGAAGGTTTATATTCTGTAGTTTATGATGGTAAATTCCAGCAAGTACAACAATACATTTCGAATACTCAACACACATATAGTCCGTTTATATTTTTAATGAGTAAATCCTTCTATGATGGGTTGACTGAGGAAGAACAAGAAATAGTTCAGACTTCTGCCAAAGAAGCAGCTGAGTTAGTTCGCGAAACTAATCTTGAAAATGATGAAAGAATGCTTGAAGAGTTGATTGCTGATGGAATGGAATATACAGAGGTTACTCCGGAAGCTAGAGAAGAAATGAAAGAAAGAGTACAACCTGTTATTGAAAAATATAGAGAAAAATATGACACAGAATTAGTGGATGAAGTTTATAATGCTGTGGAAGAAGCCCAACAATAATTAAAAATATAAGGAAGGATTTATCATCCTTCCTTTAAAATTTCGTTTTATAGGACTAGGGGTGAAATAATGAAAGTATTGAGGTGGCTAGATAATTACATTGAATTAGTTATATTGGCAGTACTATTTTCTTTAATGGTGATAGTGACGTTTCTACAGGTTATAATGAGATATTTTATGGGCACCTCTCTATCAGGAGCAGAAGAGATTGCTCGCTACAGTTTTATTTGGTTAGTTTATATCGGTACAAGTTATGCATTGAAATATCGAGGTCATATACGAGTTGAAGCTATAACTCTCTTATTTAAAAGAAAAGGTAAATTCTTCTTCGATATAATAGCGAATGTTTTTTTCATCGTATTCGCGCTATACGTTGTATACGTAGGAACAGATTTAGCTGCGGCTCTACTTTCTGGTGGGCAAACTTCTGCTTCTTTACATATACCAATGGGTTTCATTTATATGGCGGCTCCAGTCGGAATGGGATTATCAATTATTAGAATTATCCAAAATATGATAAAAGACTTTAAAAATTTTAAAAATGAAGAAGTTTATTAAAAAGAGCAGGAGAAATCCTTAAAGGGGGAATACGATGGGGACTGCATTAGTTTTACTTGGATCATTTTTTATACTATTAGTTTTAACTGTTCCTATTGGAATAGCACTGGGCTTAGCAACACTTATAACTATTATTTATAGTGGGGATATGCCAGTTGTATTTGTGGCTAGAGAGCTGATAACCTCTGTTGATTCTTTTACGTTATTGGCTGTTCCGTTTTTTATCCTTGCTGGAGAAATTATGGGGAAAGGTGGGATTTCTAATAGGTTATTTAAAGTAGCTAATTCATTAGTAGGTAATAGAACTGGCGGTATTGCTATTGCTACCATAATAACCTGCATGTTCTTCGCAGCTATTTCAGGATCGGGGCCTGCTACAGTGGCTGCTATAGGTGGAATTATGATACCTGCTATGGTAAATGAAGGATATGATAAAAAATTTGCAACAGCAGTGGTTGTTTCAGCTGGTTCATTAGGAGTAATTATCCCCCCTAGTATTCCTATGGTTATCTATGGGGTAGTTGGGGCGGTTTCAATCGGAGATGTGTTTATTGCTGGTATTATTCCAGGAATTTTAGTTGGCGGAGCACTCATGATCTGGTCTTATATTTACTCTAAAAAGATGGGATATAAAGGGACAGACGAAAGAACTTCTATTCGTAAAATAGGAAAGTCAATATGGCAAGCAAAATGGGCACTTTTAATTCCCGTAATTATTTTAGGTGGAATTTATGGCGGCGTTTTCACTCCTACAGAAGCAGCTGTTATAGCAGTAGTGTATGGGCTGATAGTAAGCTTATTCGTTTATAAAGAGTTGAAAGTTAAAAATTTACCAAAAATTATAGCTGATTCAGCTTTAACATCTGCAGTAGTATTGATAATTGTAGGGACAGCTACAGGGTTTGGCAGATTAATGTCTTTTGAACAAATACCTAATCAAATTGCCAACTTTATGTTATCCCTTTCAGAGAACCCAATTGTTATTATTCTCTTGATTACGGTTCTATTGCTTATCATTGGGTGTTTTATGGACACATTGGCTGCGATTATCATCCTTACTCCTATATTATTACCGATCGCAGTAAGTTTAGGATTTGATCCGGTTCACTTTGGTGTCGTTATTGTAGTTAATCTTGCTATTGGATTTATAACACCTCCACTAGGTGTGAATTTATTTGTAGGCTCAAGTATCTCAGGTTTATCTATAGAAACACTGACGAGAGCCACTATGCCATTCTTTGTAGCAATGGTTATCTCTCTAATCATAATTACCTTTGTGCCACAAATTTCAATGATATTTTTAGATTAACCAATAGAGAAGATGGAGTGAAAACATGAGACTTAAAGATAAAGTCGCCTTAGTAACAGGCGCGGGTTCAGGGAATGGTGAAGCAATTGCTGTCGAATATTTGAGACAAGGTGGAAAAGTCATCTTTGCGGATATTAACGAAGTAGCAGCTGAAAAAATCGCCGAAAATTCAGGGTTTTCATCGGAATATTGGTTATCTCATTATATTGATGTCACTGATAGAAGCTCTGTGAATAGTTGTATAAAAGCTGCTTTAGAAAAGTTTGGTCAATTAGATATATTAGTTGCTAATGCTGGAATCACAATTCGAAAAAGCTTTTTGGAAATGACTGATACAGACTTCGATAAAGTTATGAATGTAAATAGTAAAGGTGTCTTTCTATGTAGCCAAGAAGCTGCGAGAGTAATGGCTAAACAGGGGGGTGGTGGAGTGATAATCCACATGGCTTCGATATCCTCCAGAATAGTAGCACAATACAATTCAGTTGCGTATGGGGCCTCTAAAGGTGCAGTTTCTTCCATGACACGTCATATGGCAAAAGATTTAAGCAGTGAAAAGATTCGGGTTAATTCGTTAGCTCCAGGTACTATTTTAACAAACCTTACTAAAGAACGTTTAGAAATAGAAGGTGCAATAGATCAACAATCTCAGAAAATTATGCTTGGCAGAATTGGAGAGGCTAAC
The DNA here is from genome assembly GCF_059568765.1 of Lacicoccus kunmingensis DSM 17847. Taxonomy (NCBI): domain Bacteria; kingdom Bacillati; phylum Bacillota; class Bacilli; order Caryophanales; family Salinicoccaceae; genus Lacicoccus; species Lacicoccus kunmingensis. The sequence goes on from NZ_JCANUC010000008.1 coordinate 117,224, forward strand.
GAGATTATAGGAGCTGCTGTTTTTTTAGCTTCTGATGAATCCTCTTTTATGACAGGCTCAGAGATTGTCATTGATGGAGGAGAAACTGCACAATAATAAAGCAATCAAAAGTACTGAATCTAAGTTCAAACAGTTTTTAATAAAATACTCTGGATAAAGAATTAATAAGAGTTCTATAAAAGCAGAAATCAGACAGAAATGTTTAGTTTCTGCTTTTATGTTATGAAGGGAATTAGAGAGATAAACTTTCCTTATTTTCTATGGTAAAATATAGAAAATATGTTTTATAACAAGAATTCGTATATCGGGTGTGAACTGTATGGAGCATTTACAAAATAATTTATTGAACGCATATGAACGGGGCTTTATTGATCGCTATACCAGTAAAGTATCACATCATCCACCAGAGTTGATCATCAATACAAAAGAAGAAAATGTACTCTCTCCTATGCTGGATGCATTGGAGTCATGTGAGTCTTTTGTGATTTCTGTAGCCTTTATCACTGAAGGTGGTATTGCTTCCTTAAAGACGGCGCTTTACGAGTTAAATAAGCGCGGTGTCAGAGGAAGAATTATCACGTCTACATATTTGAACTTCAACAAACCGACAGTGTTTAAAGAGCTGCTTAAAATACCAAATATCGATGTGCGCATTACCGATCAGGCAGGCTTTCATGCGAAGGGCTATATATTTGATAACAGCCGGTATTCTACTATGTTTATCGGCAGCTCGAATTTAACGGATTCTGCTTTAAAGAAGAATTATGAATATAACTTAAAGCTCACTTCTTTAGATAACGGGGAAGTCATACATAATTTTAAAGAACAATTTGAAGTGCTTTGGGAAAGTTCTACAGCACTTTCTGACGAGTGGATTAGAGATTATCAGGATTTATATAAAGAGCTGAAGCATGACGATAAAGTACTGCATTTAATCGAGAATAAACAACCTTATCGCTATACAAACAATGATCCAAAAGAAGTTACCCCGAATATCATGCAGAAAGAAGCATTGGAATCATTAAAAGGTTTGAGGTTAAGGGGAGAAGATAAAGGGCTCATTGTTTCTGCTACAGGTACCGGTAAGACATACTTATCTGCTTTTGATGTAAAACAGTTCAATCCTGAACGGGTGTTATTTATCGCACACCGTGAACAGATTCTACAGAAGTCATTACAGGATTATCGGGATTTAGTTGATTCGGAGCCTCAAAACTTTGGAATTTACAGCGGGACTGCGAGAGATAAAGACGCACAGTATCTTTTTGCGACAGTGCAGACACTATCAAGAGAAGATCACCTGTATCAATTTAACAGAGATGAATTTGATTATATTGTGATAGACGAAGCGCATAGAAGCGGGGCAGATTCATACCATAAAATTATTAATTACTTCACTCCAAAGTTTTTATTAGGTATGACAGCAACGCCTGAGAGAACGGACAATACAGAGATATTTAGTCTGTTTGATTATAATATTGCTTATGAAATCCGGCTTCAAAAAGCGCTTGAAGCGGAAATACTCGCCCCCTTCCATTACTTTGGTGTCACGGATTTTGAAAGTAATGGAGAAACGATTACAGATGATAGTGTGCTAACAGATTTGATCCATGAAGACCGGATCGATCATATTATTGATAAGCTCTACTATTATTCCCATGCCGGTGAAAAAGTCAGAGGATTAATGTTTGTTTCAAACAGGAAAGAAGCGGCAGAACTCTCTAGACTGCTTAACGAGAGAGGGTTTAAAACAAAGTCGTTGACTGGACTGGATTCTCAGGAGGATCGGGATAAGGCGGTAAAACAGCTTGAGAAAAACCAGTTGGATTATTTGATTACAGTAGATATTTTTAACGAAGGCATTGATATCCCATCAGTCAATCAAGTGGTGATGTTGAGACAAACTGAATCAAGTATTATTTTTGTCCAGCAACTTGGCCGAGGCTTAAGGAAACATGAAAGCAAAGAGTTTCTCACTGTGATCGATTTTATTGGTAACTATAAAAATAACTATTTAATCCCCGTTGCTTTAACGGGTGATAAGTCATTTAACAAAGATAATTTACGTCGAAATTTAATGAATCGCAATATGATCTCCGGGGAATCGACGATTAACTTTGAAAGAATTGCACAGGAACGTATCTTTAAGTCAATTTCTAAGAACAGGGCGAGTGATTTAGCAAACATGAGAAAGATGTACGCTTATACAAAAAATAAGCTGGGGCACATTCCGTCACTTGTTGATCTGTATAATGATCAGGACGCGATGAGCCCGATACTCGTATTAAATAAGTTTAATCACTATCCTGCATTTTTGAAGAAGTTAAAGGAGTCCGTGGAGCCTTTAACAAACGGGCAAGATAAGATACTAACATTTTTATCGAAAGAAGTTGTCGATGGTAAAAGAGTGCAGGAAGTACTTTTACTGCAGAACCTGTTCGTAAATGATCATGTCCATAAAGCGGATTTTCAATTGGAGATGCATGAAAAAGGCTACTATATGACTGACCGTACAATGCGCTCTATTTTAAGAATGTTAACATTAGAGTTTTATACAAGTCAGTCAGTTAACAAATATAAATACCCGTTAATTGAAGTGGTTGATAATAAAATTACCTTGAGTAAAGAATTTAATGATGCTTTGAAAGATGACTACTTCAAGACTCATGTCGATGATGTTTTGACACTGGCGGTACTGCATTCAGAAGAATATAACCAGCAGAAACCACTGACTTTGAATGAGAAGTACAGTAGGAAAGACGTCTGCCGAGTATTGAACTGGGATAAGGACGAGTCGAGCGTGATGTATGGGTATAAAAATAAGCATAATACAGTGCCAATATTCATCAACTACAATAAAAGTGAAAACATTGATGAATCAGTGAAATATGATGACCGGTTTTTGGACTCTCATGTTTTTCAGTGGTTTACAAGAAAGGGCACAGATTTAAATTCAAAGATTAATAAAGAAATTATAGAGGATTATAAAAATGACGAAGTGACGCTATATCTTTTTGTGAAAAAAGATGAGGCAGAAGCGGAGCATTACTATTTAGGAGAGGTAGACATCGATTTGGAATCGACTGAAAATGTCGAGGATGGAATAGGGGACGGGCGGCATAAAGTAGCGAGAATGAATTTTATATTAGAACATCCGGTGGAATATAATATTTATCGATTTTTAGAAAGTGGGTATGAGTTTAGCTAAGGGTTTTAAGAAAATATTAGAATAAATATATAGTTACATTAATTGAAAAATATAATCTGTTATAGTAGCAGTAAGAATTAAAGGCTTAATGTATAAAAGAATTCTTTGGAAATTTATAGGTATAAAAGTATGTAAACATTCACTGATATAAATCCACACAAACATTTATACATCTCTAAATCAGGTATTTATTTATTAAAATTAACTAACTACACATGATTAGTGTTTAAAGCTGTAGTATAAACTGAAGTTCAAAAAAATTATGACCAATAGTCAAATACTTTTAGAAGCATCTATATTGATTTTAGCATTTAAAAAAAGACTAAATCATGATTATAAACTCAACAAGAAGGTGAATTATAATGACAATTTTACAAGATAGATTAAATAATTATGGGATCGATTATTGGGATTTTAAAGATAATAAGCGTAATGGGATTCATAAGCTGGCTGGCTATCCAGCCATGATGGTTGCCCCCATGCAATATCAAATAATTAAAGAAATATGTGATAGTGAAAATGATATTACCAATATTCTCGATCCTTTTCATGGATCAGGAACAACTTTGGTTGAAGGAAAGTCTCTTGATCTTGATGTAGTAGGAATTGATATTAATCCGTTAGCAAATGTGTTTCGCAAGTAGAAAGTACATAGAAATGCAATGAAAAATGCAGAGGGTTGCCACCCTGTATCTTTATTGTACATTTAACGTGATTTCGATAATGCATGACTGAGTCGATAGCTTTCACCGGTAAATGATAGCACGTGGGCATGGTGGATGAGCCGATCCACCAGCGCAGCGGTCAGTCGGGCATCGACAAAGATTCTGTTCCATTGACTAAACTCCAGGTTCGAAGTGATGATTAGACTCTTCTGTTCATACCATTCGGAAATGAGCTGGAACAGAAGCTCCGAGCCTTCTTTGCCAAACG